>CAMPIL010000011.1 GCA_946886375.1 uncultured Phycisphaerales bacterium | reverse complement strand
GACGTCGCCGATCGAGGTCTTGTCCTGCGCCGTCAAGTTGCCGTTGAAATCAATCAGCACGCTATTGGCGACGCTGCCGCCGGTGGCGGGCAGGCCTTGCGTGCCGTAGAGCGTCTGCGGGCCAAGTTGCATGGCGTCCGAAGTCGCATACACGCGGCCGCCGACGCTGTAATCCATGTCAACGCCGCCCGCGGTGTTGGTTCCACTGCCAATGCCAACGCTGTAGAGATTCGAGCTGGCCGCCCACTGACCGTCCTCGCACACAAACTCAAGCAGGCGAGACTGGTGGGGCACGGGGCTGGTCGGACCATCCATGCCGCGCTCCGCCACCAGCATCGAACCGGTGGGCGAGAAGCGAATGTCCGCCACGGGATGCGAGAAATTGCTGGTCCAGACGGGTAAGTCGAACTCAAGTTGCGGCGCGCCGGTGAAGTTGCCTGTGCCGTCCAATGCGACGGACCAGATCTGATTCGCCACTGTCGCCGAGGCGTTGCCGCCGTCTTCCCACCACAGGCTGAAATACAGGCGGCCGTTGTGCGCCTGCACCGCCCACACGCGATCGCCAAGCGGAGGATACGAGTTGGTGGGATTATCCGGCGTGCCGAAGTCGAAAGTGCTCAAAATCGCACCGGTGGGATCAAGGCGATAGATGATGCCGTCTTCCATGTTGGAGACGAAGAATTGATCGTGATCGCAGTCGTAGCAGATGTTGCCAAGACCGGTGGCGCTGCCGTTGGGCAGAAGTTTGAAGACCGAGGCAACGCCCGTAGAGCCGTCGATCTTGTACACCGCGCCCATGCTGGCGCCGAGCGTACCGACCGAATCGACGTGGTAGCACGTAGTGCCCGTGACGTAAATGTTGCCTGTCGCATCAAGTGTGACGCCGAACACGCTGCCCAGGTTTGTCTCAGACCACGAAGGCTGCGTGAAGATGGGGGCTGCGAAATCGATGTTGAACGGACCAGCGTTGGGATTGCTGACATCAAACACCGCAACGACAGCAGTTCCGACAGCGCTCGGCGATGCGGTGCCGACGGTCACAAGGCTTCCAAACCCGTTGTACGCGGGGCTGTTGAAGTGCGGACGTCCGTAGCAGCACTGTCCGGGGACCGCCTCGCAGATTGCGGCCGGCGATTCCTGATTGCCAAAGTCGAGATTGGGCACGACGACATTCGCACCCAGCCCAAGGACGTGATCGTTTGCGGGATAGGTCTGCGACCATCCGCCCTGCTGAGTCTCGCTCACGGTGTAGTTGCCGGCGTTCAAGTTGTTGAAGTAGTAGAACCCGTTGCTGTCAGTCTGCACGCTTCCGCCCGGGTTGAGGTTGATCGTCCAATTGGGCAGGACCGGTTCATTGGCCTGATGAATGCCGTCGCCATCGAGGTCGTTCCATTTCAATCCCGTGATGGTGCTGCCGTTGGAGCAGCAGGTCGGATCAAGCACGAATGAGCCCGGAGCGTTGACGGTCACCAGCGCATTGAGGCCGCTGGCCACGGAGCCGGTGTTTTGCACGCGGAACTGGAGGCAGTTGCGGCCGGGGTGCAGCAGCGGCGAATTGTTGATGTTGACCAGCGTCAGCGTCGGCGCTGAATATGGATCGCCGGTGTGAACCAGGTTGGTGAACGTGTTGGGCTGGCTGGGAGTAGGCTCGTTGAAGAAGACCTGCACTTCATCATCCGCGCGGGCTCCCAGAGTGATCGAAACGTTCTGGTAACCTTCCTGCAGACAGAAGCAGGTCTCATAGACGTAATAGCCGTTGAGAATCGCCTGATTCGTGGGATAACCGCCCAGCCATTGCGTGTTGGGTTCGGGGTCGGCCCAGGCGGGGTGCTTCAGGATGGTGCCTGCGGGGCGCGGCTCAAAGGTTGTGGAATCGGGGTCAGCGACAACCTGATACCAGGCATCGTGCACGCCGATGGGATAGGCGGTGTTGGTGTTGTGATCGACGCCGGTGTTCAATTGAATGGAATCGCGCAAGCAGGGATCGCCGACGACCCCGCCCTCAGCGCAGCAGAGGTTGTCCAACGCCATCAACACTCCGGGTTGTGCGGTGCCGAGGGTGATGCTGGTGATGGGGACTGTTGAAGTCACGCCGAAGAAACCCGTCGTGCCCGGAGGAAGGTTGAACGGCTGGCCGTTCACCGTGACCACCCAAGGCGCACCGCGCGTCTGATAATCAAAGCCGAACGCGGCGCACGGCTGACATGGCGGCGTCAGGTGGATGCCTTCGGGGCCTGCGGATCGAATTTGCACCTGATGCGATCCGTTGATCGAGCCGGGAGCCACAACGTCAGCCGCGCTGGGAACGCCTTGGCTTTCAAGGAGCCAGTTGCCGCCGGTGTGATACGGTATGGGGAAACTGCCCGTGGGGCTGCTTTCGAGGTCGTCGCAATCGACTTGGCCGGTCGGACTCGCGGCGTTTGTCCACGCGGGACGATCGCTGAATGGAACGATTTGGGCCGATGCATCGCTGACAGCGCATGCCACGGCGATAACCGGCACGGCGAACGTGAAGATCGACTTGAACGGCGCAGCGGTAAACATTTACGGGTCCTTAGTAAGGAGGCGATTGTGTGACCGAGTGGTCATCGCGGACCCGGGCTCGTCGAGGCGAGTATCTGCGGACCTGAACAAAAACGCAACGAAAAACTAACACTCACGTGGGACATGTCACCGAACTTCAATTCCCCATCTTCACCATCGTGATCAAAAACACGCGTAATTGGGCGGGTGTTGGCCGATTTGCGCCTATCGCACGCCGTTCGGGTTTACCCGAACTCATCGCCGCGAAATGTCGAAGCCAGGTACGCGTCCTTCACCGCTTCATCATTGATCAACTCGCGCGGCGAACCTTCTCGCAGGTTGCGGCCTTCATGAATGATGTACGCGCGATCGCAGATGCGGAGCGTCTGCTGCACGTTGTGATCGGTCACCAGCATCGCGATGCCGTCGGCTGCGAGTTTGCGCACCTCGCTCTGCAGTTCCTCGACGGTGTGGGGGTCCACGGCGGCGAAGGGTTCGTCCAAAAGCATCAGCCGCGGGCGGGTGATGAGGGCGCGGGCGATCTCCAGCCGCCGCCGCTCTCCGCCGGAGCACGTGCGCGCATGTTCATTGGCCTTGTGCTGCAACCCGAACTGCGCGAGCAGTTCCGCGGCGCGCTGTTGGCGCGCGGCCTTGCTCAATCGCTGGGTTTCGAGAATCGCAAGCAGGTTCTGCTCAACCGTCATCCGCTGAAACACGCTGGGCTCCTGGCTCAGGTAGCCCATGCCCGCCAGCGCGTGCTTGTACATCGGCAGCGTGGTGACATCGCGCCCGTTGAAAACCACCTGACCGGCCTCAGGCGTGATCATGCCGATCGCCATGCGGAAACTGGTCGTCTTTCCCGCCCCGTTGCGCCCGAGCAGGCCGACGATTTCGCCGGCGTTGACCTCAAAACTCACGCGATCCACCACCCGGCGGTGGTTGTAACTCTTGACCAGTTGCCTGGCGATCAACAGCGACATGGCAAGGAGAGTAGAGCCGCCGCGTTCAAAACACAATCACCGCGACGCCAAGGTCGCGGTGATTGGATGGTCCAGTGTCGCGGAAATGTCACTTGATCAGCCGAAGCGCGAAGGGATAGCGATATCGAATTCCCTTGTTCGCCGCAACCGCGCCCATGATGCAGAAGACAATGTTGCAGATCACCACGACCGGCATCAGGAAGCAGCCAATAAGCACAAAGGTCAACAGGCCGCAAACGATGTAGGCGATGACGAACGTGATCTGGAAGTTCAGCGCTTCCTTGCCTTGGTCGTTGACAAACTCCGATGAGTCCTTTTTCACGAGCCAGATGATCAGCGGCCCAAGGAAGCCCGTGAAGATGCCCAGGAGATGCGCGAGCATCGCCATTGACTTTTCATCTGACTTCACGTCGGAAGAAGTTACTACGCCGGGCGAGGAGGTGTCTTGATTCATGACGCGTATGGTGCGCTAAGCCGGGTGATTTGGCAAACAACTCCAAACCTGCACCGTCAGCCGCACCGCGTCCGCCTCCGCCAAGTCATGTCAGAAATCGAAATGTCATTGGGTAGCGGAAATACTCGCTCCGGCCGCTCGCAATTGCCCCGCGAATCGTGCTGATGACTCCCACGATCCAAATCGTCGGGATGCCCACAACCGCAACCGGAATGCCGATGATTGTCAGACAGGCCAGTCCCAGCAGCAGATGCAGAACGACGAAACTGATGAGGAAATTGACCATTTCGCGGCCATGATCGTCGATGTACGCGGACTGATCCTTGCGGATCAGCCACAGGATCAAGGGGGCGACCACCGCAGGCGGAAAGAAGAACCCCGCCAGCGGCGAAAGGTGAATCGCCACCGCGTAATTGCGGTCCATGTCGCTGAGGTTGTCAATACAGAGCCTGCCGTTGGCAGCACGCCGCTCCTGCGGCTCTTGGGTCACGGCTTGGGGCGGATCAATCACAGGCATGGCAATGCTCATGGCAGGACTCACCCATCATATTTGGGAGTTCGCAGCCGCGATTTCATCGCCACATCCTTCTTCGGGTCAAATGCCAAGATCAAGAAGCCGCGTTCTGCTGCACGGCCTGGTCGTCAATCGTGCCCCCTGAGGCTTGATCGGCAGCGGGCTGATTGCTCTTGACCTTGCGGGCCTCTGGATCCCATAGTTCGGGATAGAACCGCGAGGCGATTGCACCCACGATCAGGTGCAGGTTCTTGTAGATGTAGGCATCCAGTTTCAGCCGTCGGCCGTCGGCGTGAACCGGGTACGCAATCGACTTGGCCATCCAGCGGGACATGTCGATATCGGTGATTTCTTCCTTGGTCCACTGCCCGGATTTGAGTTCCGGATCACCTGCGAAGTGCAGCGTGCCCTGATCGTCGAGTTCGTATTTCTGCCGCTTGGCTTTCACGAAAAGCCAGAAGAACCACGGCGCGAAGGGAATGCAGGTCATGTACGCCCATTGCGTGGCGCGGTTGAATTTGCTGGGCTTGATTGGAGCGACGCCGCCGGGCGCCAGAACATTCAGCCGATCGATTGCCACCACGACTTCCTGTTGCTCAGCGCCGGTGAGCTCACGGCCTTCGAATTCCTTCAACTTCGTCGTCAGTTCAGTGAACTCGGCGTGGTGCTTTTCTTGCGCGGGAATCTTGACCGCGTAGTCATACAGGCCCCAAAGTCCAAGGACCAGGAACAGGACGCCGGCGAACAGTTTCTGCCCGCCGTACATGGGTGCGATAGTGGTCTTGATAGCCATGAGGATTCAGGGTGCTGTTGGTTCGCCGCAAGGGTTTGCGGCCGATGCGGATTGAAGTCTCTTCGGCCAGATTGCCCGCCGTCTGCAACGGCAGGCCATGATGGCCGATTGCAATCGCCGTGGCAAGGCCGGGTGAAACTCAGAAACAGGCTGGGAATGGAATATCAGATCGGACATAGGGTCATGTATCGGACAGCATCGGGCTTTGCAGGGCGGCCTTCAGCCCGAACCAGAGCGGAAGAAACCCCTTTCCCGGGCCCCGCTGCGTGAACACCAAGGACAGCAATGATGAAACATTACAGCATCAAGAACCACCTGAGTTCGGTCGGAATTGCGACAATTCTCGTGACTGCTGCCGCTGCCTTGACGGGCTGCCAGTCCGATGCCCAGACCGGGGCGTTGTTTGGCAGCGGAATTGGCGCGGGTATTGGAGCCATCGTCGGCCACAACATGCACGGGCACGCCGCCGAGGGCGCACTGATCGGCGCGGGCGCCGGGGCACTGGGTGGATACGCCGTCGGCAACGAATCCGACAAGCAACGCGACTGGCGTCATCCGAATTACGATTATTGATCCGACCCGCCCGCTTCGGGTTTGGACCACAGGCCCAAAGCGCGGCGTCGGGCGGACATTTCCGCCTGCGCGTACTTCGTGATCATCGAGTGCGGCTGACGATCGTCGGCCTTGGCCAGCCCCGCTTCCAGAAGCATGGCATTCAACGACCCGCCGTCGGGCAGTTCGGCGTGCGCCAGCACCCGGCCCAGCGCATCGCGCGACTGGTGCGCTTCCATCCAGAGCGTCACCGTTGATCCTTCGCAATGTGTGCGAGTGAACTCAGTTGCTTCGCTGGACCACGGTTCGGCTGGGCGAGCAGCGCGGGCCGGCTCTGGGCAGTTGATTCCCCACAGCGCGATGTGCGTCACAGGACGATCATGCACCGCGTCGGCGAGGTCCACCTCGATCGTGTCGCCATCAATCGCCCGAATGACTTTCGCCTGCACGCCATGGTACGCGGCCATGTCATCGATGCGCGGCACGAGGAGCCAGCCCTTGCGATCGGCAAGGATCGCAGCGATGACGATGGAACCGATCACAACCAAAGCGCCGCGACGATGAAGCCGCGCAAGGCTGGCCGGCATTTCAGATTTGAAAGATTCATTGGACACGGTGGTGATTGGTTGGCTGCTTTGGGTTATTGTACGAATTGCCCAGTCAATCGAATCATTGAGCGGCGACTACGGCTCATCGCCGGTCGGATCGGTCTTCATTGAATGTGAGTCACCTTGTGGCGTGCGGTCACTGCGCATTACGGATCTTGAGGCATGCCTCACGTGATATGAAAGCCGTCGCCACCACACTCGGGACAGCGAGGTTGATCCGGCAGCAAAATGTGTGCGCACAGCGGGCAGCGTCCACGCCGCAATCGCCAGTGCGCTCGAACCCAAACCGCTGCCACTGTGATGAGCAATGCGGCTAGGCAGTAGATGAGCCAGTTCAGCAGGAAGCCCAACCAGAGCGGTTGAATCGGGAGTGCGCGGGGCGCTTCTGATCCAATGCTGTTGGATCCGATCGGCAAGCCAACGTCGTGTGCCAAGCCGTGAAGCTCGTATTGCCTGCCACCTCTGCTTTCAGCGCAAGCATCGGCCAGCCATAGGCCGCTTCGTACAGTGCCGCGCCGATGTCCTGGGCGTCTGGACCCCGAGGCGGCGCCGCTACCCGACTCCAGCGCGGCCCTCGGGCTAAACGCTCTTCATCGACGATTGATTTTATAGGGGCGAAAGTACTCCACACTGCGGCGGAGCAGCCGTCTGAATAATACATGAATTGCCAAGTGGGTGGCGTACGTGCTGCGAATCCCCCCTGACTGCGTCACGTATAGATGAGTGCAGATAGCTTCGGTTGCTGCCGCCCAACACCAGTGAATGCCAGGGCCGTGTTTGCGCTGCAACGATCCAAGCGACCGCCACATTGGTGATCAATCCAATGAGGATTGCCAGCGTCACATGATATTTCGCATGCAGGCGCAGGAAGCGCTTGGGCAGTCCCGATCCGCCCAAGCGCGGCAACATTCGCGAAAACGGCGATCCGCATTCCGGGCATCGACTCTGGTCCGCAAGGAGGATATGTGCGCAATGGGGGCATCGTCCGTGCCGGATTCGCCATTGCGCTCTCGCAAACCTCGCCAAGGTAATAGTGCTGAACCACCATGTCGCGTGGAACAGAAGGTCGGCGACAAAGCCGCGCCAAATTGGATACAATGGCAATGCCCGCGGAATCTTGTATATGCCTTGGGTTAGGGGCAATGGAAGTCCGTATCGAGTCTGCCACTGCACAAAACTTGTATCGCCATGTTGTTCAGATTTGAGGCATCGCAGGGGCCAGCCGCGGGCTTCTTCGTATAACGCGGACCCAACACGACTCGTATCCTTCTGACCGGGTGATGTCTGAACTCGACTCCAATAAGGACCATGCACAACGCTGAGGTTGGAGAGGCTGGAATTCTCCGGCCAAACGGAGCTGAGCACACCAGACCCCGTGCGCGTCGAAAGCCATGCGAACTTCCAGACCGGCAATTCCTTCGCAGATACGCTCCAGACTCGCGGGGCTGACCAAAGGTCTATGCGCCACGCCGAGTACCACGCAATGCCAATTGTTGTAATCAGCCCCAAACACAGAGCGCTTGCAAGATGAGGTGCAGACAATAGACAAAGTAGGCGCTTGGATGGCCTTGCGCGACCCAAGCGCTGTTGGCTTTGAGTGCGCGACACGAATTACGGCGCCCACGTACCCCAATTAATGGCGTCGGTCGGCACGCATGCGGCTCCGGAGAGGCATGTTGCTGGCGGAGGGCAACCGGCATTGCCATGACCACAACCGAAATCAACCAAGTCAACATCGCAGCGTGCCGTTTGGCCCGAGGTATCGGTGCGCGACTGGTTCCAACCTGTATAAATGCACCAGATATCTCGATGGAGCACCCATCGCGTGCATGTACGAGTTGCAGGCCTGTGGTAATGACATTCGTCACGACAAGGTCCACTTGCCAACGGCCCATCAGTGTAAGTCCAACCGCCGCAGGTCCATGCGCCGCACGTTGGGGCGCCATACCAGGTCCACGGCAAACAAACCCCGATGTTATTGCACCACCAGTTGGCAAGCCCGGCGACTGCAATGGCTTCCGCGGCCACAACGTTGTTTGATTCCTGCTCAATGCCGTTTGCAATCGCTGGAACAATTCGCTCTCGCACACATGCGGCCAAGTCATCCCCCGCGGCTTCAATGGTTGCGACGCGCCAGCCGGCCTGCACCAAGAGAGCGATGACAGCCTGTTTCTCAGTTTCGGACAGGCTGTCCAGCACTTCACTGAACGGATCATCCAGGAAGACGCCATTGCGAATCTCACTGGGCAAAGTGAACTCAGTGATCTCGTCATAGCCCGTGACAGGCCAAAGTTCATCTGAATCACCGTTGAGCGACTTCGTTTGCTTGAGCCATGCAATCGCGTTCGCCCTGCTTTGCGATTCCCAAGCCCAGGTTGAATATGATCCGTCCAATTCCTTTTGGTACCAAACGGTCGTGAGATTGTCGCCGATTTCAGTGCCGATCTTGCTCAAAGCCAAGAAGCCCTCAACTTCGCCGCTCGCCCTCAAAGGTGTGAGAGTCCAATCGCCCAGGCTCACCTGAATTGGGCCAACAACGTGCGCGGCTTGTGCCATCGCCACACGAGTACACATCATGACCACCAGCAACACCTGCAGAACCATCAATGTCAACCTGTTACGCCACATTATATTGTCTCCACCCAGAGATCAGTATCGCCTTGATGAAAAATGTCCTTGCTGGATATAACTTCACTTCGGCGAATAGGTAAAGACAATAACGTACCCCCCCCCCGTACGTCAAGACTTCGATCTTAGTTGTGGATAAGTCAATAGAACGGCCGTAACTCGGACATTGTGTGTGGGCGATGCCGCAAGCGATGCACAGATGCTTTTACAATCCACCTTCAAGCGACAACGCCACAACCTATCCCCGCACCTTCGATTTTCCGATCCCTTTCGCTGGGGCTGCCTTCTCACGGGACTGTGCAGTGTGAGCCTCGCGACAGGCCGCTTCCAAGGCCAGATGCAGATTCTCATGCTCGGGCAGCGCATCAATGTGCTCGAGCAGAGCCTCGATCTTGCGCGTCACCGGCAGCGTCGCGTCCATTGATTCCAAGGCCCAGTCCCCCAGCGCTTCCAATGCAGAGACAAACCACGCCACGTCAGGCGCATCGAGTTTCGCAGGCGGCTCCACCTTCACCCTGATCGTCGAACCGGGACTGATCGCGACGATCGGCAGCAGTTTGGTCTTGGTCAACGGCTCGCGGCAAATGACCACGACGGGAACCTCTCCGCTCAGCGCCGCTAGGCGCATGCGCCGGGCGTCGGACCCGACCTGCGGCGGGCGCACGATGTAACAGCCGGGCTTGATCTTCATGTCCTCGGTGATCGGCTCGTCCATGATGGCGATCCTGCCCGACTCCACCGCCAGCCGCAACCGCTGCCGGCGTGCTTCCTGCATCAGGGGCACGACGGCCGCCATTCGTTCGAAGTCGTGATCCTGCTTCGCCATGATAAGCGCCTTCTGTGCAAGGCGCTCCGCTTCAAACCAGGCGCTGCGCACCAGCGATTCGCGGGTCTTTTCGATCACTTCTTCGAGTTTTTTTTGCTTGGACGAGGGGGCCATGGGTTCAAACGTCCTTGCGTTGACCGGCCAACTGCGCCCGCAGCGAATCCAGCAGTTCACGCCACTGCAGAACCACCGGCGGCATCTCGTACATGAGCGCATCGGCCAGAGCGACTGAATCGCCGCCTTGCAGCGATGCGTGCATCTGCCGCAAGTGCGCGTTGAGTTCCCCAATCATGTCGTCAAGCGAAAGCGGGCTTGCATCCTTCCCGCGCACCGAAGCCGGATCGATCTGAACCAGTTGCAATCCCATGGTCAACGCCTGCTGCACCGACATCCAGATTGAAATGGCCTCGCCCAGGCGTTCCAGGGCCGGCGCGGTCTGATCGGACTGAAGAAGTTGCGCGGCGTCCTGTTGAAGCAGATCAACCGTGCGCAGCGCCTCGGACGCGTCTTGAAACGTCTGGGCGACCAGATGCGCGGGATTCGCGCTGGCGAATTTGATTTCTCTTGCGTTGAACGCGGCGTGCTGAGGCGAGTTCAGTTTCTCGCCGCTCCATGCTTCGCCATCCACCACGACTTCCACGATCATCCGCCCGCGGCTTTGCGCAAGTTCAGAAGCCGCAGCGATCGCCTGGGCCACCGAATCGACGGCGACATCGCACGGGTTCTCATCCAGTAGCACTCGCATGCGCAGTTGGCTCATTCTACACGGCCTCTTGAAGGGGTTCGATCAGCAATGGTTCCGATTCAAGGCGTGTCTGAATCGCCGCCACGGTTTATCGGCCGATGCAGGGGACAACTGAAATCAAATCGCCCCGTGCGGCGGCAGGACCTTGACGCCGCAGGACTCTTCAACCGGCGTCAACTGGCGAGGGCCTCGGCGATTTCGTCGGCCAGCACCTGACTGCCCAAACTGATTCGCACTGCGCCATCGGGAACCACTTCCACCAGCACCGGCGAGCCCGTGGCGAGAAACATCAGGCCCTGATCCGGCGAGTCGGCGTCCTGCACCAGCGCCTGAATCAGCGCGACCAGGGTGTGAAAATCCGCGGGCTCGCAGAGCAGTGGATCGCGCGTGTTCAGTTCCACCGTCGCCGTCGCGTCGATCTCCTGCCAGTCTTCGTTCTTCGCCAGGCTGAACGCCACTGCGTCGAACACCTTGCGCCACCTGCCCACGGGAATCAGCAGCACCTGATGCAGATGAAGCAGGTGGATGATGTGCTCCACGACCTTGTGCAGGCGATTCTTCTCAACGGGAATCACAACCGCGCCGTTGTGCGGCTTGCATGCGGTTTGCGGGCAGGCCAGGTGCAGGTGCACCGCGCCTTCGGCGTCGCCCATCCGCAGGAAGACCTTTTCCGCGCCTTCGGGAACTTCCTCGACGCCGTAATCGTCGAGCAGGTCGACCACTTCATCTTGACTGACGAATTCCACCTCGCTGTCTCCCGGCGCGTGCGCGCCGTTGTTGTGACGAAAGCGACCCGACTTCAGTATCGCAAGTGCGCCACCAATGTACCGCAGAAACGGCCTGTCAAACAGGCAGCCATAGCATTACGCGGAACTTGCATGCGTCAAGTCCGCCGGGTGGTGTGGGAAAGTTCCGCCTGAATGCGTCGCTTCGGCCTACACAGATGTGCACTGGGGCTATACCATCCATCGTGCCTTGTTGTCGGTGATGGATGGAAGATCAATGCGGACGATTCTTTACATTTGTACGGGAAACACTTGCCGCAGCCCGATGGCTGAGGCGATCGCTCGCCGTCATCTTGCGGGCAAGGAGACCGACCCGCCGGTTTTTGTTGCATCGGCCGGCGTTCAGGCCGCTGACGGCACTCCCATCACGCCGGAAACCCTGGAGAGCCTTGCCAAACTAGGCATCGAGCATGAGGGCCGGTCCAAGCGGCTCACCGCCCAGATGATCCGGAAAGCCGACCTCATCTTCTGCATGTCGGCCGGCCAGCAGGCAGCGGCGCGTGCCTTGGTCGCCGATTCGCCCGCGGACATGGAAAAGGTCGTGCTGTTGGACCCCGACCGCGACATCGAGGACCCCTTTGGAATGGGTCAGGGGGCGTATGATTCCCTGAGTGTCAGACTCTCGAAGTTGATTCCCCAACGCCTCACCGAGGCGTTTGCCAGCGTCGCCGACCACTCCCCCTCATGAGCGTTGCGGAATGATTGAACTCACTGCGGGCCGTCTTCACATGCGAATTGCACTCGGCTCAGATCATCGCGGCGACGCCGCCGCCAGAGTCATTATGGCGCACCTGGTTGCGTCCGGCTACGAAATCGTCAGGCATTATGAATGTCATGGCCAGGCATGCGATTACCCCGACAACGCCTACCGCGTCTCACAGGCGGTGCGCGTCGGCGAGGCGGATCGCGGCATTCTGATCTGCGGCTCGGGCATCGGCGTGTGCATTGCGGCCAACAAGGTGCCGGGCATTCGTGCCGGGTTGGTCTACGATGAAATCGCCGCAGGCCTCAGCCGCAGCCACAACGACTGCAACGTGCTGTGCCTTTCCGCCGACACGACGCCGACGAAGGAATTGATCACGATCACCGACATCTGGCTGAAGACGGAATTCGAGGGCGGCCGGCACGCGCGGCGTGTGAAGAAGATCGAGGCGATCGAGCGCGGCGAAGACCCTACCCTTCTCACCGCCGACGCCGCAAGCAAATAAACCGCTTACGGCGGATCGTCATGCGGCGTAGTCCTGCATGAGCGAGATCAGCAGACGCACGCCGTAGCCAGTCGGCCCTGCGACGAACAGGTCCTTGTCGCTTTCCACGTTGGCCATGCCTGCGATGTCAACGTGGGCCCAGGGGATTTTTTCATCCACGAAGTACGCCAGGAACGCCGCGCCCTGCACCGGATGAGCGCTGCGCATCGGGTTGGAGTTGAGAATGTCCGCGTGCTGCGAGCGCATGAACTCCTTGTGATCCTTCCACAGCGGCATGAGCCAGAGTTTTTCGCCTGAATTGTCAGCGGCCTTGTTCATGCGGGCCCGCAGGGGTTCATCATTGCAGAACAGGCCGGCGCAGAAATGGCCCAGCGCGACGACGATGCCGCCGGTCAGCGTTGCCAAATCAATGATGTGCGTAGCGCCAAGGTCTTTCTGCGCGTACACCAGCGCATCGCCAAGCACCAGGCGACCTTCGGCGTCGGTGTTGGTCACTTCCACGCTCACGCCGTTGTACATGGTGATGATGTCGTCGGGCCGGTAGGAATGATCGCTGACCATGTTCTCGGCACAGGTGAGAATGCCCATGATGTGCATGGGAATCTTCATGGTTGCGGCGGCGTGCATGGCGCCAAGCACGGCCATTCCGCCGCACTTGTCGTATTTCATTCCCTTCATGCCGTTGTTGATCTTGAGCGAATACCCGCCGGTGTCATAGGTGACGGTTTTGCCGACCAGCGCGAGTTTGATGTCCTTGGCGGCGCGGGCGATGCGCGGCGGCTTGTGCTCCAGAATGATCAGGCACGGCTTGTTCGCCGAACCCATTCCCACGTTCACGAGGCCGCCCATTCCAAGACGCTGCGCCTGTTCATAGTTGATGAGCCGATAGCGGAGGCCCGCATCTCGCGCCAACCGCTTGGCTTCCGCCGCAACCCACTGCGGATTGCAGATGTTGGGCGGGGTCGCGGCAACTCGACGGGCGTAATTGGTGGAGGCAGCGATGGCCAGGCCCTGCGTCAATCCATCGCGAATGGTGGAACTGACGCTGGCGACCGTCAGCGGCGGAGCCGGAGGCTTGAGTTTGGTCGCCTTGCCCGCGAATTCATCCACTCGCCAATTGGCGAGCCCCATGCCCTCGCCGATGCTGCGGCCGGCGGTGAATTCATCCACTGCGCCAGTTTTCGCACTCAGCGGAAGCGCGAGCACAATGTTGCGCACGTTGAGCTTGTCCAACCGCTTGACGAGTTTGGCGGCGATGACGCGAAGCGAGTCGGCGGTGAGTTCATCCTTTTTGCCCAGCCCCAGAAGCACATTGCCGCTGGAGAGCACGAACGTCTCACCCGCTTCGCCCTTGAAGCCGGGCGCCGAGGCAATCCCCTCGCCGGACTTTGCCTTGCCGGCTGCGCCTGAGCGCAACACCGCAGGCAGCGTGAGGTCATCAGAAAACACTCCCGCGACCGTCAATGCCGCCTTGGCGGGCCCGGCCGAAACGCGAATCTCCTTGAACACGCGGAACTCCTTTGCGAGTGACCAATCTCAATGAACAGAAGGCAGGCTCAATGGACAAAAGGCAGGCGGGAAGTGTAGCGGCCCGCCGCAACCCCGGGGGCCAACGCAACTCATCCGTAGTGCAACCGCGTCGCGTTCGCATCCTGATACAACGAATTATGACGAAAAGTCGATTCAGGCCAGACCGGCATTTGTATGACGCGGTATGCATGGCGTTGCACGCTAGGATTGATGCATGTCGGCAACCGCCCGAATCCTCGACGCCAACTTCAATCGCGCACGTGAAGCCATGCGCGTCATGGAAGATGGGGCGCGGTTTGCGCTCAACGACGCCAACCTCTGCGAATCGCTCAAGTCAATGCGGCACGCGCTGCGCGAAATCGCCGATCGCCTCCAGCCTGCAGGCGGCGGATGGTTGGAGGCCAATCGCGATACGCCCGGCGATGTGGGCACAGCAATCACCACTCCAGCGGAGAAAACTCGAAATAATCTGCTTGATGTTGTCATCGCGGCTGGAAAGCGACTGTCCGAATCGCTGCGGGTGATCGAGGAATTGTGCAAGACGATTGACCCTGAACTCGCAGGCCGCGTCGAATCGCTGCGTTACCGCTCGTACTCCATTGATGCAGAATTGCAGGCTCAGTTCGGCACCGGCCGTGCCGTGCAATGGAAACTCTGCCTGCTGCTCACGCAATCGCTGTGCAAAGGACCATGGCGCGAGACGCTCGCGGCCGCGCTGGACGCGGGCGTCGACTGCGTTCAGGTGCGAGAAAAGCACATGGAAGCCGGGGAATTGCTTGAGCATTCGCGCGAAGTCATCGCGATGGCGCGCCCCAACGCAGCCGTCATCGTGAATGATCGACTGGATGTCGCGCTGGCGGCCGGGGCCGACGGCGTGCACGTCGGGCAGCACGATCTTCCCATCGCCCAAGTGCGGCGGATCGCGGGGCGCAGCCTGCTCATCGGCGCCAGCACCCACACGCTGGAAGAGGCCGCCTGCGCCGTGCGGGCCGGTGCGGATTACTGCGGTGTGGGCGCGATGTTCGACACCGCGCTCAAGCCGAAGCAGCCTCCGTCGGGGCCGGGCTATCTTCGCGCATTCGTCGAGCGATTTTGCAACACGCCTCACCTGGCGATCGGAGGAGTCACTCTTGAGACCATTTCACGTGTGGTGGAAGCCGGCGCACAAGGCGTTGCGGTCAGTTCTGCGATCTGCGGCGCGGATGATCCCGGCGCGGTCGTTCGATCGCTGCGAAATGCGCTCACACCCGCTTCAGCAGTTCTCGCCTGACCAAATCACGCATCGCTAGTAGTGCGTTTCCTCTTCCTTGCACAACGGGCTAACGCACTTGGCGGCGTGCCGCACCGCTTCAACCTGTCCGGCGGGGCAGGGCAGACCCGGGCCGCGCCAACGTTTCCCATCGTGCACGAACGCCACGTATCCCAGCCCCTGCCGATCGTTGGTGTTGTCGATGATTACCACGGGCACGAACCCAAGTTTGACGGCGTTGACTTCCGCGCTGAAGCAGCGTTGGTCGGTGGTTTGAATCGGATCGAGCCGAATGGAATAGCGATAGTGCAACTCGCGCAGGTACAGGCTCGTGCCGCGCACCAGTTCCCGGCGGCGCTGGGCTGTCAATTCGTTGATGTCATCGCTTTCGCGCCGGCCGGCGGATGGGCCAGTGACGGCTCCGCACATGAACGTGAGCACGGCGGCCATCATCACGCCACAGATCGTGTTCACAATCGCGGGCCACTGCGGTCCGTGATCCACCCACATCGCCACGCCGATCACCGTGACAATGGCTGAAAGCACATACAGCAGCGGGCGGCCTGTGATCAGCATGATGAAGTCTAGCAGGCGTACGGCCCGGCTGGACGCCAAGGACTTTCCAGCCGCACATCGTTAAGCCTGCACGTGCGGCGCAAACTGCTTGAACGTCAGACGTTAACAGCCCGGCGGCCTATGCTCATGCCATGGCGGTCGCTGACGCGCAATTTGTCATTTTGGGGTCTGGAACTTCCGCGGGCGTGCCGGTGATTGGCTGCGACTGCCACGTGTGCCGGTCGGAGGATCCGCGCGACAACCGCACGCGCTGCTCGGCGTGCGTGCGCTTCCTCGACGCATCGGGGCAATCGCGCATCGTGCTCATCGACACCTCGCCTGATCTGCGCATGCAGGCTCTGCGGGAGAATCTCAATCGCTGCGACGCCATCGTGTACACGCACAATCACGTGGATCACACGTTCGGCCTGGATGAAGTTCGCCGGTTCAACGCCGTGATGCAAGCGCCCATCGACGTCTTCGCCGATGCCCACACGATGGAGCATCTGCGGCGGGTGTACCGACACATCTTCGAGCGCGACAAGAACGTGAACGATTCATTCGTCGCCACGTTGATCCCACACGTCCTTGATTCCTCGCGTCCGCTGGACCTGTTCGGTCTGCGGTTCACGCCGCTGCACTTGCTTCACGGACGGCTGCCGGTGCTCGGCTTCCGCATCGAGGCGCTGAACGAGCGCAACGAAATCGCGGAACAACAGCCCGATCCATTTCCGCTGGCGTATTGCACCGACGTTTCTTCGATCCCGCCACAGACCTGGCCCATGCTGCGAAACCTCAACACGCTTGTGCTCGACATGCTGCGATACCGGCACCATCCCACGCACATGACCGTCGATCAGGCGATTGCCGCGGCACAACAGATCGAGGCGCGTCAAACGTACTTCACGCACATGACCCACGACATCAGCCACAGCGAGTTGGATGCGCAACTGCCCTGCTCAATGTCGCTTGCCTTCGACGGCTTGGTGATCGCGCAGAATTGCAACGTTGCATCCGATTGAATTGGCAGCGACTGAAGCGAGTTGGTCGGTGCGGCAATTTGGGCGAAGAATCGAACACTTCTCGCGGACCTTCAATCTGGTGAAATCCGGAGCGAACTGGTCTGCGATTGGAGGTGGATTTCGTCAAAATCAGGTTTTGCGAAACCCGATGATAAATCCTGTAGTATTCTAGGGTTATGCGTCTGAAATACTGCGGGATTCTGGGTGTTTTAGCCTTCCAGCTGGCAAGTTGTACTTTGCAGCCAACTGGTCTGCAGCCAGGGTCGTTTTCAGACCAAAAGCCGGCGTTTGAAATGGATCCAATATTTCAGCCGGGCATGTTAGCGCTGGCGACGGTGGCCAAGACGCAATATCAATCGACTTGGAAGCCAGAGGACACGGTGCTTCTGGGCGTGAAAGTCGCCCATGAAGACGAGAACGACGTCTGGTTCGTGCGCTTGAGCACGCTTGTGCCGGAATCCACCGGCAACAAATCGCAGCGATCCAAGGAGTTCTCCGTGCCGTTTGGCATGGGATCGCTCAAGACCGGAGCCAAGTTTGCAGCGCCCACCGCCAAACTGCTGGTGGAAACATTTGACCAAAAGGGAAAGTTGCTGCGGTCATCGCTGCGGACGGTTCCCAATTTGCGATCCAGCTGCACCGTCATGGACGTTCTGTACGGCAAGTCGCGCCCCGGGCCGCGGGCTGCAGGCTCGGATGAATCCATCTCGCGCGATGGCATGGCGAGCATGCTCACGATGATCCAGTTGATGGGCGGCTCCAGAGCGCTGCTTCCGATTCGCGAATCGGTGCGCGACCAGATCGTGCAGCGACCATCGCTGCTGCGCGTACTGCTCAACGGCCTGCGCTTGAATGTGGAAACCCGAATCGACCGTTGCGAACTGGTGCAGACGCCCTGGTCAACAGATGCGGCGTTGGCGCCGCGCCAGGACGCAACCTTCCCCGTGGTGCTCGCCGGCCAGCGATTGTTCGATTGCCGCGTCATCGTCGGACCGCCGCAAGCGCCCTACAACCTCACAGGCGGAACGCTCTTCTTTGAAGCGGTGCATCCGGAAAAACCCGCCAACCGTTTGTCGGTCTGGGTGCTTGCGGCCCAACACGGCCAGGATGAGCCAGCCAAGAGTCCCGCCACAATCGTGGCGAAAAATTGAGCGGGTCTGCTGCGTTCAAACAACTTCCACGGTCATTTCCACTTCAACAGTTGCGCCCAGTGGCAGCGCGATGCTGCCCACGGCCGCGCGTGCGTGACGTCCGGCTTCGCCAAAGATTTCCTGCAGCAACTCGCTGGCGCCGTTGGCGACTTTGGGTTGCTCGGTGAAACCGGCATCGCTGCACACAAAGACGCCCAGGCGCACAATCCGCTTGATGCGGTCAAGGTCGCCATCAAGCGCATCGGAAACAACGGCCAGGCCGTTGAGCACGCACTGGCGGGCCGCGCTGCGGGCATCATCGAGGGAAACCCGCGAGGGCACCGGGCCGCTGAACAACAGTTTGCCTTCAAAGAACGGCACCTGTCCGCTGACGTAAACAATGTTGCCGCTGCGCACGAAGGGCACATACGCCGCGACCGGGCGCGGCGCTGCGGGAAGCGACAAGCCCAACTCGCTCAGCCGACGTTGCACGCGCGTAATGCTCTGGTCACTCATGTTGGTTCTCGACAGCCCGATTTGATCTTGTGATTGGCCAGCTGACTGGCGCGAGAGGATAACACGTTTGGCGCGGTAATCGCAGGAGTAGGCTAAATGGCGAGTTTCTCCACGTGAACGCTCCAGTGCGCTCGACACGCTGAGGCTCCGCCGCAAGTCTTCACCATCAACCTGCGCTTCCGGAGGCCTGTCATATGCGACAGTTTCGCGACCGTGGATTCACCCTGATTGAGTTGCTGGTGGTCATGGCGATCATCGCCCTGCTCATCGGCCTGCTGTTGCCGGCGCTCAATAAAGCCCGAGCCACAGCCAAACTGACCAAGGACGGCACCCAAGTCCGAGGCATTCACCAGTCCTGGCTGGTCTATTCCAGAGAGTTCGCAGGCATCTTCCCCACTCCGGGCCTGATTGATCGCCAGCCCTATCAAGGCCAGGAGATGCCCGGACGAGGCAAGGAAGACAAGAAGCAGAACAACACTGCCTTTGTTCACTCTGCCTGCATCATGGGCAACTACTACACCCCGGAACTGTGCGTGAGCCCTGCGGAAGTCAGCGGACGCGTGGCTGTCAAGGACGATTACAACTACGAGCGTTACGACGTCACCCCCACCGTGGACACCTACTGGGATCCAACGTTTAACGCCGATGTCGCAGAGACAGGAACCGCGGTCTCCCATACCTCGTACGCGAGTATGCCTGTGGCTCAGGAGCGGCAACTAAAACAGTGGCGCGACTCGATGGCCAGCGATTTTCCCGTCATCGCAAACCGAGGCGTGCAGCAAGGGGAATTCGTCAATCAGCAGATGTTCAATGAATCGCTCACTCTGCAAATTCACGGCGGGAAGAAGGAATGGGACGGCAACATCGTGTTCAACGACAATCACGTGATCGTGAGCAAGACGTTCCTTCCTGAAGGCATCAATTACGTCTTCAACAACACCACCAAGGCTGACAACGTCTTCAAGAACGACTTCGCCTCCGACAGCGGGCAATCGGTTAACAGCGCGATGGGCGGCGACGGCTGGCTGGTGATGATCAGCAACAATCCGGCCCACATGCAGGGCACGGTGGACAACATCACCTCTTTCACGACCCGGTGGGATTGAATCGAAGCAGTGGCGGTCGAAATACGAAATCCTGGAACCCGCCTGCGATGCAGTGCGAAATGAATCAGGCCGGGTGATCCCCGGTGTTTGTGACCGTTGCGGCAATACACGACGTACATGCCCTTATTGGTCGCCCCGCGACCCAATCATTCCCGCCGCACAGTCGACAATCTGAACAGCGTCCAACGGTTGAAGAAGCCGATGGCGCGTCGTCTCACTCATGGCGCGGCGAATTGATGGCGTCCGCAAATTCCTTTGCATCAAGTCGCTCACGCAATGCGTGGCCGCGCCCACGTGCGGCGATTGCATGACCATGCAAATGGATTCCTGCGCGCCCTTCGTGCCTTTCTGCTTCATCGCCGGGGGATGTCGGCGCGCGGCGGCGCTGAATTCTCCTTGTGGCTGTGAGAACTGCCACGGTATGATTCAGCATCCCTGAAGGGGGAAACTGCCGTGACGCCATGGCGATTGGTTGCACACGGCACGGCCCGCATCGGTGCGGCCGACGGTGTTGCAGGTTTCCCTTTCAGATGGAGGTTCGACATGAAGCGTTCGCGTGGATTCACCCTGATTGAGTTGCTGGTGGTCATGGCGATCATCGCCCTGCTCA
>CAMPIL010000010.1 GCA_946886375.1 uncultured Phycisphaerales bacterium | reverse complement strand
GCCAGGTCCTGCACTGGTCCCCGCGCGATGCGGGCCGACTCGACGCGGACGCTGCGCTTCTCATCGGTCGGCTTGCCCGTCAAGTGGTTGACGACGTGCATCTGCGGAATGTCGGGCGCGGCGAAGGTCACTTTGGCGTTGTGGCGATCAAGATGCAGCAGCGTGATGACGGACTCGTGAATCTCACTGCCATCCATCACGCCGCAGCCGGAGAGAATCAGAAGAATGTTGGGACTGGCCATGGAGCCTCCTGTCAATCCAAATCATGATCGGCTTGAGTGGGCGATACAGGACTCGAACCTGTGACATCGGCTGTGTAAAAGCCGCGCTCTAGCCAACTGAGCTAATCGCCCATGCACACATCCTAGAAGCCATCGACGAGCAATCAAACCGATCAGTTGCAGGGGCCCCATGCGTTGATGACCGCGAGCAGGTCGTTCACATCCACGACGCAGTTGCGGGTCACGTCGGCGCGGCAGTAGGTTGGACACGGAAACGGGCAAACGCCCCAGGAATCGATCACAGCAAGAAGATCGCCCGCGTTCACCACGCCATCCGTGGTCGCCGGCGCGATATCCGGCGGGCAGAATGCGGTTTCGCATTCGTCGGGCACAGCATTGGTGTTGAGATCATCCGGCGAGGCGGGCCGAAACGCGATGGCCGTGGGCGCCACCAATCCTCCGTCGCCCCGGATGAATGATCGCACGTACCCGCCGGTGGAGGGGTCGTATTCAACGATGCGGATGTCCGCCGACGCCCGCGCGGCGTACACGTTTCCATTTGGCCCCAGCGCGATCCCCCAAGGACGCGTCAGCGGAAAGATGTCGTTGAATTGTCCGATCAGGTTCCCGGTTGAATCGTATTCGGTGATGTAGTCGCCTCCATAATTCGTCACAAGCAAGTGACCGTTGGCAAGAAACACCATGCCGCGCGGATCGTTCAAGCCTCCGACCAGCGGCGAAACGAATGTGCCGACAAACGCGCCGGTCGAGCCGTTGAACTCCAGAATGCCGTTCTGCTCAGTGATGACGAACAGGTTTCCATCGGGTCCGAAGACGATGTCCCACGGCGTGAACAGCGAGCCGCTGCCGCCGGGCACGAACACGCCGATGAACGCGCCGGTTGCGCCGTTGAACTTCAGAATGTTTGAATTCGCCTGGCTGGCGACGTACAGGTTGCCATCCGGTCCGAAGGTCAACGAAGTTGGATTGGAAAGGCCGCCCGCGCCCGCTGCAACGAACGTCGCGGCGGTTCCGCTGTCCACCTCCACACGCACCACGCGGTTGCCGTTGAAACTCGTCACATATAACTGACGATCAGGACCGAACGTGAGATCGAACGCTCCGCTCATTGATGCATCGCCAAGCTCGCGCAGAAACACGCCGCTGGCCGCGTGATACTCGCGCACGGAACTGCCGGTCTGCCCGATGAAGATGTTGAATTCGCGATCGACATCGATCCAGTCCGGCACAAGGTTGCTGTTGCAGTCCTGACACACATCAGGAACGCCGTTGCGATCAACGTCATCGTGCACACCCAGGAAGATATCCTGAAAATCCGCCTGCCCGTTGTCGTCGCAATCCGGTTCGCAACCGTCAGGCACGCCGTTTCCGTTGAGATCAGAAACGGTTTGCTGGGTAATTTCCCACGCATCGGGAACGTGGTTGCCGTTGCAATCAGGCTCGACGGAATCGGGAATGCCGTTGCTGTTGACGTCCGGTGCGCCCGCGGCGATGTCGGTCGTGTCGATCACGCCGTTCTCATTGCGGTCTTCGCAAGCGTCGGGAATGCCGTTGTGGTTCACGTCGAACGCAGTGCCGAATTGGATGTCGATCGCGTCGCTGACGCCGTTACTGTTGCAGTCATGCCACAGACACGTGCCGGGAGTGTTGCTGGCGGCGATAAAGCCGGCGACTCTGGTGTGCATGGAAACGTTGGTGTTGAGCAGTCCGCCGGCGTTGGTGTGGCAGTAACTCATGATCGTGCCGCGCTGCTCGACGCTGCTGGTGCACTGGTCGATAGGCGGAAAGTAATCGTGCGTGTGCGGCGTGCTGAGGTTGTGCCCCATCTCGTGCGCGACAACGACCACGTCCCAGTTGCCCAAGTGCGAGGTCGGCGCCTGCCAGGGAAAGTTGCCCAGCAGAAACCCGCTGATGCCGAAGGCGAAATCACTGCAGGCGTTGGCCAGGTACGCGACCCCGCCATAAGAAAGATCACGCCGTCCGCTGAACAGGTGCACCAGGTTGATGCCGGTGCGGTCTTCGTTGTTGACCCAGTACGCGCGAAAGCCCCCAAGGTCATCCGCGCCAAACGGCTCGCCGCCGTCGGGCCAGATGCGCGAGAATCGAAGGATCAACTTGAAATCGAGATCGCGCATGTAGATGTCGCTGACCGCGCCCAGGACCTGAATGATGTACGACTGCGCGGCTGCGCCGCTGCTGAACAGTTGCGTGTAACTGCGATCGCCTTCCACCGCGATGTTGAGCACACGTGGGCCGCGAGCGGTGCTGCTGAGGCTGTCCACGCCGCCGCCAACCATGTCCGGCGAAGGCACCGCAACGCAGAACTGCGGAAACTCAGGCAACGCGCCGGCTCCTTCGTGCACGATCAAGCCGATTGGTTGACCGTCAGCGTGGTCGGTGGCGATGTGGTACTGCGCGCCGGTGCCGCGCGTGACCGATCCGCTGCCGCCACCCGCCAGATCAAGCGCGATGAACGCACGCGAGGCTGTCTCCCCGATGATCTCGCCCCGGAGCAGCACAACCTGCGGCGTCGGCATCGGTGCGCTGCCGGCACGGTCACCGCGGAGAATTCGTGTGTCCGACGCGACGACCTCAAATCGCTCCATTCGCAATGAAATGGTTTCATTTGGATTCAGCGGCAAAGTCAGAGTGATCGGCCCGGGCTGTTCCTGAAGCGTAATGAGAGCATCCGGGTTGATGCGCAATCGCAGATCGCCGTGAGCCGTTGAACCCGCCGTCGAAAGCAGTTGCGAGGCCGCCAACGCGCTGGGGTTCGGACCATCGCCCGCGCCCGATGCACACGGGCTCATTGACAGGACCAACAGCGTTCCCGCGGCGAACATCCTGCGCATCATCATCAAGCCTCCTCGTCTTTAACCAATGTTGGCCGGGCACCGCAAAAATGCACAATCCGCCAACGTTGTCCTTGGAGTGGATTCGAACAAACCGGGCACGTAATCCTGCATGCTGACCGCTCATTCTAGGGCCAGGTGCTTTGCCGCTTCGCGGAATGAAAGTGGAGAAAGTGTCTGACTGTGCCGCCGGAGAAATCTGGAGACCTGTGCGGGAGCGGTTCGGGCGTATTGCCGCAGCGCCCACCCGATCGCCTTGCGAATGAAAAACTCTTTTTCGTGCGCCCTGCGAAGGCAGTGATCAAACAACTGCCGCTGATCGGTTTGTTCGCCGTGGTTGATGTGACTGATCAGTGCGCTGCGCCGAATCCACATTGTGGGATCATCGATCCATCGATCCATTTTCGGGCCGATCTTTCCTTTGTGTTCCAGGGTGAGCCGGCCGACGAGTCGAGTGGAAATATCGTCCACGAAATCCCACCACGCGCCCTCGATGATCAGTCGCCGGTAGAGCGGCAGGCACGCGGGGGTTATGAACTGCGCGTGGCCTGCGGCGACCGCAAGCGCGAGGTATTTCTCTTCCCGGTGCGGCAGGCTCCACAACGCTTCGATCGTGTCGGTGTATTCCGATCTGGTCGTGATCGGAAACTGCCGCTTCAGGTCTCGGAAAATCAGTTCGCGGGCGGGCTTCTGCACGCCGTAGAACAGCATGTTGGTCTTCATGTACGCGGCCATCTCGCGCGACTTCTGTGCATCAGCGAGCGCGGCCAGACGTGACTGCACGAATTCAACGCGGGGATTCTTCGGCATGGATCACCTGACCAATCCAGAGGATGACGACACCAAACCGGGCGTATGCTACAGTCCCGATTCGCACTCGAAACAATTCTTCAGTCACTTTCGATCCATCATCCGCCATGTCACTGCTTGTCACAGGAACCATCGGCATCGACACCGTGTGCACGCCCACCGGCAAAGCCGAGCGCGTGCTGGGAGGCTCGTGCGCGTACTTCGCGGCAGCGGCATCCTTCTATTCTCCGGTCCGAATCGTGGCGGCGGTGGGGGGCGACTGGCCCGCAGAGCATCGCGCAGTGTTCCAGAAGTTCAAGAACGTCGACATCGAAGGCCTTGAGGTCCGTCCGCAATCAAAGACCTTCGCCTGGGGCGGCCGTTACCTGGACAACATGAACGATCGCGAGACGTTGTTCACGCAACTGGGGGTCGTGGAAGAGAACCCGCCGCGCGTGCCGCCGAGTTACGCCGACAGCCAGTACATTTTCCTGGCCAACACGCATCCGGCGGTGCAACTCGGATTGCTGCAGCAGTTTCCCAAGCGAAAACTCGCCGTCGCTGACACGATGGATCTGTGGATCAACATCGCCAAGCCCGAATTGATGGAGTTGATGCGGCACGTGGATGGCGTGGTGCTGAATTACTCTGAAGCCGAGCAATTGACCGGCGTGCGCAACGCTGTCACCGCGTGCAGGCGAATTCTTGAAATGGGACCGAAGTTCGCGGTGAACAAGAAAGGCGAACACGGAGCGATTCTTGTGCATCGTGACGGCATCGCCACCATGCCGGCATATCCCGCGGAACTGCATCAGGTCATCGACCCCACCGGTGCAGGCGACAGTTTCGCGGGCGGGATGATGGGGCATCTTGCGTCTGCGGGCAAAACCGATATCGCATCTCTCCAAACCGCGCTGGCGTGGGGCACGGTCACCGCGAGTTTCACGATCGAATCATTTGGATTGGATCGCCTGACGCAGATCAATCGCAGCGATCTTGAAGCGCGTATGAAGGCATTTCAGGCGTTTGCGCGAGTCGGTTAGCGAGCGTTGTTTTCATCGGCGCGACGATGTGAATTGCAATCGCCTCAAGCGGAGCCGGTATCATCTGCCGCGATGAAATGCCGACTTCTCCTCGTTGGATTGCTGGTCGTTCTGATATTGGATTGTGCTGGCTGCGCGGCACGCGGGCCGCTGGCCGGCAAGTCGCCGGACGAGCGATATGCGATCGTCTCGGAGCGCCTGGATTCGCTGGTCACCGGCGGCCGACTCAGCCGCATCGTGTGGGCAGATGACGGCTCATCAGGAGATATCACGCGGAATGAGAGTCGCTATCGATTCGACTTCAACTCGCGCCGCGAGAGTGAAATTGCGATGGCCGAAGAAGCCCCGCCGACCCAGCCGACCACGCGCCCATCACGCTCCAGGCAACCCGCTCGCGGCCGTCAGCGCGATCGCACCACCTCGCCTGATGGCAAGTGGATTGCGATGTGCAAAGACTGGAACGTCATCATCGAACCGGCGCCGCCACCATCCGGAGATGTGGAAGCCGAGGATGAGAACGAGCACGATGCCGAGCACGCCACAAGCGAGCCCGAAGACGCCGCAGCATCTCAACCGCAGACCATTCACGTCACCAGCGATGGGCACCGCAAGTTTCGCTACGGCACGGCGAGTTGGGTGTACGGCGAAGAACTCGATCAGCGCGATGCAATGTGGTGGTCGCCGGATTCCAGGCGACTGGTCTTTTACGAATTCGACGAGCGCGAGGTGCCGGATCATTTCATCGCCGATGATCTCACCAAACTGCACACGACCGTGTTGACCGAAGGGTATCCCAAGCCCGGCGAACCAAATCCCGTCGCCAACTTGCTCGTGTATGACATGGAAAGTCAGCAGACGATGCGCATTCAACCGCCGATGGACGAAGGCGAGTGGTACACCTATGGCGTGCAGTTCGCGCCCGGCGGTGATTCGCCGCCCCTGCTTTTTTTTCGAACCAATCGCAGGCAAAACGTGCTGCACCTGATGGCGGCCGACATCAGCACCGGCGAAACGCGGATCGTGCTGACGGAAACGCAGGAAACGTGGCAGGACAATTCGCCGCCCATGAAGTTCTTGGGCGATGGCCATCGCTTCATCTGGACGACCGAGAAAACCGGATGGAAGCAATTGGAGTTGCGTGACTTGGACGGGTCGATCATCGCCACACTGACGCGCAGCCAATACCCCGTTTCATCCATCCTCAAAATCGATGAAGAGGCAGGCTGGGTGTATTACACCGCGTACAGCGATCAAGCAGGTTGCCCGCTCAACGCACATCTGCATCGAGTTCACCTCGACGGCTCGGACCAGGCGAGATTGACCCGGGAGTCGCTGAACCACTCAATCACGATGTCGCCCGATGGCAAATGGTTCATCACGGAGCACCAGGCAGTGGATGTTCCACCCAAGACTGTGCTGTATGACACGCAGGGCAATCGGATCGCCACACTGGCGCGAAGTGACCTTTCGCAGTTCAAGAAGATGAACATGCAGATGCCGGAGTTGTTCACCTTCAAGGCCGATGATGGCAGGACGGATCTCTACGGCGTGCTGTACAAACCGTCGAACTTCATGCCATCCAAGAGGTATCCGCTGCTGATTGATGTCTATGGCGGGCCGATGTCCCAGTCGGTTCGCAATCGCTTCAGCGCAGGAAACGCCGAGTGCGAATACGGCGTTCTCATTGCGGAAATCGACAACCGCGGCACCGCCAATCGCGGCAAGGCGTTTGAAGCCGCAACGTACATGCGGCTGGGTGATGTGGACATCAAGGACCAGGTCGATGGTGTGCGCTACCTGGCCAAGCGCACCTACGTTGACAAAAATCGCGTGGGAATCATGGGACATTCCTACGGCGGGTACATGGCCGCGCTTGCGGTGTTGAAGTATCCCGATGTGTTTCACGTCGCCTGTGCGGGAGGTACGGTCACTGATTGGCGCAATTACGATTCGATCTACACCGAGCGCTTCATGCGCATGCCGCAAGAGAACGAAGCAGGCTACGACGCAGGCTCATGCCTGAAGTACGTGTCGCAGTTCAAGGGCAAACTCATGCTGCTTCACGGCATGGTTGACGACAACGTTCACACGAACAACGCCTGGCAGCTGATTGACGCGCTGCAAAAAGCGGGAAAGCGGTTCGAGATGATGCTCTATCCCAACGCCGGCCACAGCCTGGGGGCGCGAGCGAACTCGGCGCGATGGGATTTCCTGCGGCGGAACCTCATCGGCGATCGCGACGTTCAATCAATGTCGTCGGCGGCGAGATCCAGCCATTGACATGCACAGCACCGCCAGACCCGACAGTCCCGGCACGATGTTGAACATGAAGTTCGGGCCAATGCGCTGAGCGCCGTTGGTGTCCGGATTGGTTGGCATCGGTAACCAAATCGCGTTTCAACCGCCCAGATCGTCGAGAATCCGGCGAAGCCGGCCGTTATGGGAATTCAGCAGCGAAAGCGCCTGCGGCAGGTCGGTGTCCAGCCGCTGCATGAGAATCGCCGCCTTGAGATTTCCATTCGCACTGGCGAGCAATTGCGCGGCCTCCTCGCGGCGCAACTCGCCGCACAGTTCCATCAGGATCCGAATGGCGCGATCAGCCAACTTGGCGTTGGTGGCCTTCAAGTCAACCATCAAATTGCTGAACACTTTCCCCAGTTGAATGAAGGCTGCAGTGGAAATGATATTGAGCGCGAGTTTGGTCGCGCTGCCCGCCTTGAGCCGCGTTGAGCCGGTGAGCAGTTCCGCGCCGGTATCGAGGAAGATCAGATGATTGCAATCACAAGGCATTTCGGGCGGAGCCGCGCACGTGAGCAACCCGGTTGTCGCGCCCGAAGCCTTGGCGATCCGAATCGCGCCCAGGACATACGGCGTCGTGCCGCCCGCCGCGATGCCCAAAAGCGTGTCGTTGCTGGTCAGCGAAATCTCGCGAAGTGCATCCGCCGCGCCGCTGGGGTCGTCCTCTTTGCCTTCGCTTGATCGTCGCAGCGATGCGTCGCCTCCTGCAATAATGCCGATGACCTGGTTTGGATCAGCCTGAAAGGTGGGGGGGCACTCTGACGCATCGAGAACGCCGAGACGGCCGGAGGTTCCCGCACCGATGTACACGAGCCTGCCGCCTCGGCGCATCTTTGGGA
Source organism: uncultured Phycisphaerales bacterium (assembly GCA_946886375.1). The sequence continues at coordinate 13,032 of CAMPIL010000010.1, read as the reverse complement.
CCAGCACATCAATAAAAGCGGAGAGCGATTCGCCGGCCTTCGCCACCGCGTCAGCGACGGCGCGGTGATCATCAGCCATCAACGCGATGAACGACCGCGTGTCCAGCGCATCGAGGTTCATCGACCGCGGATCGCGATGTTCCGTGCGGATATGGCTGCGGTCAGGCGGCAAGGGCGTTACGGTCATGCGCACAGCGTATCGTGCCGGCAAAAACAACGCCCGGCTGTTCGCCGGGCGCGAGTCGATCTGTGCGAAATCAATGCGAATGTGGCCGGCGTTCAGCGGCAGCGCAGTCGATGCCTGCGAAGATCACGCTCGCAGGAACCGCGCTCGAATCCGGCTCGGTACGCCTTGGTGAATCCAGCGGCGAAACCTTCGCGGAATTCGCGCGACCCATGACACGAGGCCGCCTTGGGCTCGCAGCATCGGCCGCGCAGGCCATCTTGAAATCCCGCATCAAATCCGGCGCGTTCGCCCGCGCTCATGCCACGACTGAATTCGTGCGAGACGCAAACCGGCCGGTGGCGAACGACGATGTGTTCGCGATGCGCGCGATGGCTATTGCCGATGTTGATCGAAAAATCCCAGCCGCCGGCGTGGGCGGGCGCGGCTGCGCCCAAGAGCGCGACGCCGGCGAGAACGCCGCAGATGGTCACACGTGCAAGTTTGTTTCGATGAATGCGATTGGCTGCGCTCATGACAGTTCTCCGTAGGTGTGTTTCACTCTCAACCTCCGCGTTGTGCGGGATTGCATGAATGGACACGGCGGGCTCTGCCGTATTCCACGCATCGGCGCACACAGGCAGGGGATGTTCGGAGAGCCTCAAAAACACAGCCGCCGGATCATTGCGATCCGGCGGCGAGAACAATCATCATGCACGGTATGCGATGATCGCGTGATCGATCACACCATCTGCTTCAGACCCTTGAGCGGCTGCACCTTCACAACGTTGCGAGCCGGACGCGCCTTGAACACGGTGGGCTGGCCGGTGAACGGGTTGATGCCTTCGCGCGCCTTGGTGGCGGGCTTGTGAATGCGCTTGATCTTCATCAGGCCGGGCACGGTGAAGATGCCGGGGCCGCGGTTGCCCAGATCTTTCTTGATCAATCCGCCCATCGCCTCAAACACGCCGGCGACTTGCTTGCGGGACAGTTCGGTTGATTTCGCGATGTCAGCGAAAATCTCGCTCTTGGTGCGGGGTTTGCCTTTAACTTCGGTGGTCTTGCTGTTCTTCGCCATCTAGTGAATCCTTTCGTTGGTGTAGCTGGCCTCACAATGGGCCTCTTGCCGCGCGTGAATGTACTGTTGATGTCGCGGTGCAACAAGTCAAATGAGCCTAGAAAAACAGGGTTTTTTGCAAAAATCTTTTCGGCAGGTTCCACCCGCCGCGAGCGTGCGCTGGATAAAATCCACCGGCAGCGCGCCGCCGAATTGACCGCCGCGGTTGACGTTGGCGCTCGAGGGTGGGATGATTCCACTCCCGCGTTGGACAGGTGGCCGAGTGGCTGAAGGCGACGGTTTGCTAAACCGTTATACGGGGTATCCCCTGTATCTCGGGTTCGAATCCCGACCTGTCCGCTTTGTTGAGTTTGCCGTTTCTCCATGTCCCACATGGAGTTACGGCGATTCTTCACTTCATCGATCACGGCGCCGTCGCAACGGCAGGGCTCGCCAGTTCACTATCCTGCACTGCTGTCGCAGGCATCGTCAAAGCGGCAGGCGGTGATCGTCAGGCACGAGGAGCGGTCGGCCGGAAAACGGCGCTCCCCAGCCCGATTGCCTTCAAAACCCTTCAGTTTTGCAACCTTTTTGCCCTGAGTTGGCAGAATCCTGCGACGGGCGCATCACATTGGCCAGGTTTCGGAGGATCGCTTGACGCAGGGTTCTGCTGCTTCTGATGGACCGTCATTGGCCACCGCCGCGATGCAAGGCGATGCCAAGGCTGTGCAATCGCTCTGGCAGGAACACCGCCGCTGGATCGCCGCGGTTCTCCTTGCCCATAAGCCCGCCTCTGCGGACCTGGAGGACCTTTTGCAGGAAGTCGCCATGACGCTGGTTGCCAAAATCAACACCCTTCGGGAAGAAGCCAACGTGCGAGCCTGGCTGCGAGCCGTGGCCGTGAATGTGGCGCGGGCGGCGCGGCGTGCGGAGCGCAGCCGTCCGGCGATGCGCCTGGGCGAGGATGATGTGCTTTTGCCCGACGATGGCGCGACGCCGCCCCTGCGCGATCTTGACGACCAGGCTCGCCGCATGCTCAAACTCGCGCTGGAACTTCCCGAAGCCTATCGCGAACCGCTCATGCTCAAGGCTGTGCACGGCATGCGCACCCGGCAGATTTCGGAAATCCTCGGCATCCCGGAGGCGACGGTGGATACCCGCATTTCGCGCGCTCGCCGAATGTTGCGCGAGTTGGCCCAGCCGACCGATGCCAAAGCGTGCGGTCCGATCGCACTGAATGGGACTCATCAGACTGTTGAGGAATTGCAATGAATGAAGCGCGCGAACAACTTCTGATCTCACGGGTGATTGATGATCCCGCCGCTGAACCGGCTTGGCGCGAATTGGAATCGCTTGCTGAAACGGACACTGGGGTGTGGAAGCAAGTGGCGCTGGCGCAGCGCGATCATGCGGACCTTTGCCGCGCGATGGCCGGCGCGGCCGCCGTCGCCGACCGTGTTGAATTGCCGGCAGTGCATCGGCCCGCAGTCTCAACACATCACTCTTCGACGCATCTTCGCCTGAATCGCTTGGGCGCGTGGACAGGATGGGCGGTCGCTGCGTTGGTGACGATCGTGGCATCAGTGCAGTTTGCGCAGCCTTGGAGATTTGACGGCCCGCTGCCTGTCGATCCATCGCACCATGCAGGTCCATCGATTCAATCCGCCGCGGATGCGTTCAAGGCGTATCTTGAGAAAGGTCGAGAGTCGGGCGAAGTCGTCGGCGAGATTCCCGCCAAATTGCTGGTTGACACCAAACCCGCGCAGTCCGGCGGATACGAAGTGATTTTCGTGCGCCAAGTGATGGAACGCGCCATCGTGCCGGACCTGTATCGCTTTTCCGGCCAGGATGAAACCGGACGTCCCACGCTTGTGCGTTACCAGGTTCAAGTTCAAAACTCAATGTGAAATCAATGGACGCTGTGCGTCCCAAGTTCAAGAAGGATCATCCCATGATGTATCGATCAATTCATTCTCATTCGCTGTTGAAGACAATCACAATCCCAGTCGTTGCCATGTCGCTCGCGCTGCCAAGTGCGCTCCACGCGCAAGTGGCGGCCACGATTGCAGCGCCGCAGGAGCGGTCGATTGCCGCGGAGAACATCGTCGTCAACACGAACGCTGACGGTGAATCCCACACGATCCAGTTGCGCGTGGACGGCGATGGCGTCAGCGTCATCCGCGACGGCAAGGAAATCCCGCACGCGCAAATCGTTCAGGACGGTTCGCAGATCGTCATCACGGACAAGGACGGCAGGCGCGTGCAGGCGATCAACGTGAAGGCGAGCCCGTTGGGTCATTACACCTTCCAGGGTGTACCCTCGGCGGGCACGGCGGCCACCGCGGTGTTCGAGGCTCCCAAGGTCATGTTGGGCGTGCACATGACCGCCCCAACCCCGGCGCTGGAATACCACCTTGGGCTTGATGAAGGCAAAACCACAATGATCAATGGCATCTACGAGGGCCTTCCTGCGCATGAAGCGGGGCTTGCGCTGTACGACATCATCACGAGCGTGGATGGTTCAAATGACGCCGACAATGAATCAATCCGCAAGGCGCTTGCGGAGAGAAATCCCGGTGATTCGGTTGACCTCACGATCATTCACGAAGGCAAGCGGCGTGAAATCACCCTCAAACTTGCAGCCTACGACGCCAGTGCGATGGAAAAGGCCAAACTGATCGGCGACGGCGAGAACGAGGTTTGGACCGGCGTTGGACAGCCCTGGCTGAATCAGAACTTGATGGAGTCGATCGCGAAGCACCCGCAGGTATTCATCGCGCCCGATGGTTCACAAAACACGTTCGAATTTCAGCCGATGATCGAGGAGATGCGCCTGCGTTACGGGACTGAAGCCCTGAAGCAGCGCGAAGGCGTGAACCAGCAACTGGAGCGCCTGGACAAGCGCATGGGCGAGCTGGAAAAACTGCTGGAGAGACTGATCGAGAAGCAGGAGAGAACTCGTTAGGCGTCTACTGCGGTGTTCTGAAAATGACACCGCCTCCCACACAAAGGGTCCTCCGAATGTCGGAGGACCTTTTTCTTTAACTGCATCTCGCCTACACCACTGCATGCATCAACCCAACGGCGTCAACTTGAACACACGACTGCAAATCGCATTTCAGGCAATCGCGGCCGCGATCATCGGCGCGAGCGCCGCGGCTGTGCAACCGCCGGTCAAACTCACGCCCCAGCCGCCCTCATCCATGCCGCAGAGCAATGCGCCGGGCAAGGTGGTCGGCACGATTAATTACAGAGGCGGGCACACCTGGACCGGCGTCATCCAGATCACGTCCGATCATGTCACCTACCAGGACGGGGTCATCACCAGCGAACCCACTGGCATTCCGCAGGGCATTACCTTTTCCGGCAATCGGCGGAACGTCACCCTGCGCAACCTCACTCTCAAGGGCGTCGGTGATGGGATGAACATCGAAAACAATCAGTCGGTGGATGATCTTGTCATCGACAATTGCAAATTCCTGGATTGTCGCACGCCCGGCGGCGATTCGCAGGACGTTCTGATTCGCGGGCGCGGTTACGGCATATTCGCCCACGCCGGCAAAAATTGGACCATTCGCGACAGCGTCTTTCAGACCACCACGGGCGTTCCGGACCCCACGCGCACCACGACCTGTTCGCAGTATGCGGCACGTTTGGGCGACATCCACGGACTGAACGTGAGCCGGACTCGCTTCTCCAACACCGGCCAAGCCTGTGCGTGGCTGATGTTCGTGCACGCGGCCGTGTTCGACGAGGCCGTGTTCGAAGGCGGACCCATCCGGATCGGCGCGCGGCCCAACGACATGCCGGGAATCGAGAAAGGTGACTGCCGCAACATTGTCTTCCGCAAGTGCAAGTTCACCTTTGGCTCGCACGAGAACTGGCCTGCGGGCATCCTCATCTTCCCCGGCACGGAAAACATCACGTTCGAGGATTGCGAAATCACCACCATCGCTGACAGCGGCTGGTGGCTGGAAGTGGATGAGCGATTGACCTCCAACATCCGCTGGAAGAATTGCAAGTGGAACGGCAAGCCGGTTGAGGGTTACACCGGCATTCGATCGTCCATGTCGCCCGAGCAGATGCGGGCGCGAAACGTCGGCCCGGCCGAGGGTTGATCGACCTAGATTGTCGCGATCACCTTCAACTCAATGGCGATGGGCGTGGGCAGGCAGTTGATCTCAATTGTCGTGCGCGTGGGGTTGGGTTTGCCCGGCCCCGCAAAGTACTCGGCGTACAACTTGTTGTAGATCGGAAAATCGTCCTTCATGTTCGTGAGGAACACGAGCACATCGACGATGTTCTCCCACTTCGAGCCTGCGTCCTCCAGCACGAATCGCACGTTGTCGAAGCACGCCCTGCATTGCACGGCGATGTCGTAGGATTGGACCGAGCCGTCGGCGTTCAGCCTCACGCCGGGGATATCCTTGGACCCGCGTTGCCGAGGCCCGATGCCGGACAGAAAAAGAAGATTGCCAACGCGCTTGGCGTGAGGAAACGCGCCGACAGGTTCTGCAGCCCGCGAACTGATCACGTCCATCTGGCTCATGTCAACCTTTCATCGCTACGCACACGTTTTTCGGCTCGGTGAAGAAGCGAATCGCCTCTTCGCCGCCTTCACGACCGACGCCTGAGTTTTTCATTCCCCCAAACGGCACGCGCAAGTCGCGCAGCAGCCAGCAGTTGACCCAGACTGTTCCGGCTTGCAGTTGCGCCGCAACCGCGTGCGCGCGATCGAGATTCTTCGTCCACACGCTGGCGGACAATCCATACTCCACGCCATTGGCGATCTGGATCGCTTCATCATCGTGATCAAACGGCTGAATCGTCACCACCGGTCCGAAAATCTCTTCCTGGTTCGTGCGGCAGCCAGCGCCGAGTCCGGTGATGATCGTGGGCTCAATGAAGTAGCCATCGCGGCAGCGCATCGGAAGATTCGCCGGCCGCTTGCCGCCCTGGACGATTCTGCCGCCTTCCTGCTGTGCGATTTCGATGTACGAGAGCACCTTCTGTTCGTGCTGCCTGGAGGTCACCGCACCCTGCTCGGTGTCTTCAACAAGAGGATCGCCAATTCTCAATCGCTCTGTCTGAGAGGTGAATTCATCTACAAACCGGTCGTGAATGGATCGTTCGACCAGAATGCGCGAACCGCACAGGCAGATCTGGCCCTGGTTGGCGAACGATGAGCGCACCGTGGTCTTGATCGCGGCATCAAGATCAGCGTCAGCGAAAATGATGTTCGGATTTTTGCCGCCAAGTTCAAGCGAAAGTTTCTTGAACATGGGTCCTGCGATGCGGGCGATTTCCGCGCCGGTTCTTGTCCCACCGGTGAACGAGATTGCCGGGACGCGCGGATGCGCGACGATCGCTGCGCCGACCTTTGGACCCAAACCATGCACGACATTGAGCACTCCCGGCGGAAGTCCGGCCTCGTCGCACAACTCGCCTAGCAGGAACGCCGTCATCGGCGTGATTTCCGACGGCTTGGCGACAGCCGTATTGCCTGTCGCCAGCGCGGGCGCGACCTTCCAGGTGAATAAATACAGCGGGAGGTTCCAGGGCGAGATGAGCCCCGCGACCCCGCGCGGTTGGCGCAATGTGTAATTCAATGCGCGCTGATCCGTCAAGTGCGCTTCGGATTGCGTGTGCAGAATGGCGGTGGCGAAAAATCGAAAGTTGCTCGCGGCCCGCGGGATGTCCAGCGTTCGCGCCAGCGCGATCGGCTTGCCGCTGTCGATTGATTCGGCTCTGGCCAGTTTCTCCAGGTTTGATTCAATCAAGTCGGCGATACGCAGCAGAATGCGCGAACGCTCATGCGCCGGTGTGCATGCCCACTTTGGAAACGCTCGCTCAGCGGCCTGAACGGCGGCCTCGACATCGCGCTCATCACTTTCGGGAAGCCTTGAATACACCGCGCCGGTGGCCGGCTCAAAATTGTCGAGATACGTTGCCGACGCCGGCGGCACACAACGTCCATCAATGTAGTTCGCGAGTGTCTGCATGGGGCCGGATGCAGATGATAAGCGGCACGCGGCAGGCGGGCTTGCAAGCCCGCCTGCCGCGTGCATTCAGCGCTGCTCATACCGTTTGTACGGCACCCCCTCCATAAATGCCCGACGATTGATCGCCAACCTGATCGCTTCCTCGAGTCCAACGCAGACGCGCGTATGCGGGTACTCGCGCCAATCTGCGACAATTCCATGCCGAACAGATTGCGTCAGAACGTACCGATAGGTCTTGCGCCCCTGCGACTCGTCGCGCAAACAGCCATCCATGTAGTTCTTGCGGCGCGAATCACTCCAGAAAGGGACGAGTCGAACCTCGAGCAGATCGTTGACCAACTTCGCGACCGAACCGTGCAGCGAATGCATCATTGTCTTGAGTTGTTCTCCACGCGAAAGGTAGCCAACCGTGTGATAGTGGTTGTCCAGAAACGAGGTGACCCATGGTTGAAACTCCGCAATGCGGATGGCCTTTTCAAAACGCTCCCAGAAAACTGCCTTGGCAAGGTCCGATGCAAAGGCGGGAAATCTGTCTCTGCATCGCGCAGTTATGAAATAGACGCTGTTGTCTCGGTACCAATGCTCGAATTTGTGGCGCGAACCCCAAGTCTCATTTGAAGCGTCATCGGAGCGACCGAATTTCCCCATGAATGAAGTGTATCACGACCTCGGCAGGCGGGCTTGCAAGCCCGCCTGCCGCGTGGGGGTTACTGTGCCGCGAGCCGTCCGCCATCCACGGGCAAATTCACGCCATTCATATACGCTGCCTCGGGCGTGGCGAGGAACGCGGCGACCGAGGCGATTTCCTCCGGCGTTCCAAATCGTCGGGCCGGAATGCTCGCCATCAAATCGCGTTGAACTTCCTCAAGCGAAACGCCGGCACGCGTGGCTCGCCCCTGCAGCAAGGTGCGCAGCCGTGCGGTATCGGTGTAACCCGGCAGAATATTGTTCACCGTGATGCCAAACGGACCCAGTTCCGCGGCAAGCGTGCGGGCCCAGTTGGCCACCGCCGCACGAATGGTGTTCGACACGCCCAAGCCCTTGATAGGCATGATGACGGATGTAGAAATAATGTTGATGATGCGGCCGTATTTCGCATCGCGCATGCCCGGCGCGACAACCTGCGACAAAACCTGATTGCACAGCACGTGCTGGCTCATCGCCTTGAGAAAATCCTCCGGCTGCGCTTCAAACACCGGTCCCGCCGGTGGCCCGCCTGTGTTGTTCAGCAGGATGTGCATCGCGCCTCGTTGGGCGACATGCGATTTCGCCTTCTCCTGTACGGCTTTCCAATCGCTGAAGTCGGCTTGAACCGAATCATGCTGTTGGTTGTGCTGGCGCGGCAGTTCACTCTGAACCTTTTCCAGGCCTTCGGCGTGGCGTGCCATCAACGTCACAGTCGCGCCCAGCCGGGCAAACTGCATGGCACACGCGCGGCCGATGCCTTGAGTGCTTCCGCAGACCAACGCGCGTTTTCCTTCAAGGGTGAACATGGCGTCAGCCTACCAATTTTCTACCCGTTTGCCTGCGGGGTACACTGCTCACCTGATGAACGATCGCTCGTCTCCGCCGTCTGCCAATTCCATCTCCCGCGCGCTTGCGCCGTTCGGAGAAACCATTTTCACGGAGATGAGCCGCCTCGCGGCGCAGCATGACGCGGTAAACCTTGGACAGGGGTTTCCCAACTTCGACGGACCGGCGTTCATCAAGCAGGCGGCGATCGACGCCATCAACGCCGGCCACGGTCAATACGCGCGGATGTTCGGCATTCCCGAACTCAACCGGGCGATCGCCGATCGCTTTGCCGTGGACACGAATATCACCGTTGATCCTGACAGGTGCGTGACCGTCACCTCCGGCTGCACCGAGGCGATTGCCGCAACGCTGTTTGGGCTGCTGAACCCCGGCGACGAAATCATTCTGATTGAACCGTATTACGACTCCTATCGTGCGTGCGTGGCAATGGCGGGGGCGGCTCCTCGATTCGTCACGCTGCGTCCGCCGGATTTTGCGCTGGATGAAGAAGAACTGCGGCGTGCGTTTACCTCCAAAACACGCGCGATCCTTATCAACTCACCGCACAATCCCACCGGAAAGGTGTATTCGCGCGCGGAACTCGAGCTGATCGCGCGGCTGTGCATTGAACACGACGTCATCGCACTTTCCGATGAGGTGTATGAGCGGCTGGTGTTCGAGGGCAAGCACGTCTCCTTGGCCGCGCTTCCGGGAATGTTGGATCGCACGGTCACGCTGTCATCGCTGGGCAAGACCTTTTCGCTGACTGGGTGGAAGATCGGCTGGGCGATCGCGCCGCCTGCGTTGACCAAAGGCGTGCGTGCGGCCCACCAGTTTCTCACCTTCGCCACCGCGACGCCGCTGCAGCACGGCGCGATCGCCGCGCTGCGGGCCCCGCAGTCTTATTACGATCAGTTCCTTGCACAATACCGATGTCGCCGCGATATTGTCGTCAGCGGTTTGCGTGAAGCGGGCTTCGAAGTTTTTCCGCCATCCGGCACTTATTTCGTAATGGCTGACCACACTCCGTTTGGATTTGAAAGCGATGTGGCGTTTTGCAGGCACATGATCGAAGAGGTCGGCGTGGCTGCCATTCCCACGAGCGTCTTCTACCACAATCCTGCCGACGGCCGTGCTCTTGTTCGATTCGCCTTCTGCAAGACCGATGAAACGCTGAAGGAAGGATTGAAGCGGATCAGGACCAGGCTGAAGCGAAAATAGCGGCGGCTTCGCGCGAAAGCACACCTGAGCCCGCCAGCGCAACAAGGCGAATTGCTTGTGGCCCGCACCTTGGGAAACGGCCTTGATTTTGATGCACGCACGATTGAATCCGGGAGGTTGCCATGGTACAGGTCACCGCGTTGCCGCCGCACGTTGAGCAGTGCATCGAAAACTGCCAGGATTGTCACCGCATCTGCGAAGAGACGATCGCGCACTGCCTGGAAGTGGGCGGCCAGTACGTTCAGTCGCACCAGATTCGTCTGCTCATGGATTGTGCTCAAATCTGCCAGACCGCCAATGAGTTCCTGACGCGCATGTCGCGGTTCTCGCCACAGGTCTGTAGCGTGTGTGCGCAGGTTTGCACGATCTGCGCTTCGGAGTGCGAGCGATTTGACGACGACCTGATGCGCTGTTGCGCCGAAGTCTGCCGCCGCTGCGCGGAGTCCTGCACGGAAATGGCAAGTCAGAGATCATTCTGACGCGGCCGCCAGGCAATCCAAAGATTCCGCACAGCGCTTTGGAAACGGCTACACTTTGCCTCCGAGGCAAGCGTGACCGCGTGAGTGCGTCAAAGATCGCCATCTTGGTCTGTTTTGTGCTCCTGCTGGGCGTGCCGGTGCTGTTTCGCCCGGCCGAGACGGACCGGCTCCCGGCCGGCGCGGATCACGCGCTATCGCTCATCATCATCACTCCCCACAACGAGCAGATTCGATACGAATTCGGTCGCGCGTTCGACGCCTGGCATTTCGCCAATTATGGCCAGCGCGTGAACGTGATCTTCAACGTGCCGGGCGGAACCAGCGAAATCCGCAAAATGCTCGAAGCGCAGTATTCCGCGGCGATTGAAGCGGGTCTTGAACCCGGCGGCGATGCGGACCTTGTCTTTGGCGGCGGGTCGTTCGAGCACGGACGTCTCAAGCGCGGCGTGCGCGGCGTCGTCAACGGCGTTGCGCGCGACGAGCCCATTTCCGCGCCTGTCGATTTTCCCGACGAGTGGCTCGCCTCCACCTATGGCCAGAACCGCATCGGTGATGACCCACTGTACGATCCCGACAAGCACTGGTTTGGCACAGCACTCTCCGGATTCGGGATCGTGTACAACAACGATGTGCTTGATTCGCTGGGACTGCCGGCGCCTTCAGTGTGGAACGACCTCTGCGATCCGCGACTGCAGGGCTGGGTGGCGCTGGTGAACCCCAACCAGTCCGGATCGGTGACGACGGCATTCGAGTCGATCCTCAAGCGCAGCGGCTGGATTGAAGGCTGGCGAATCCTTCGCCGGGCCGGCGCAAACGCGCGGTACTTCTCCGCCAGTTCGCTCAAGCCGCCCATTGACGTCAGCCAGGGCAACGCGGCAATGGGCGTGTGCATCGACTTCTTCGGCCGATATCAATCGCAGGCCTTGAAGGAAGCGGGCGACCCGGACCGCATCGGGTATGTCGATCCAATCGGCGGCAGCACGATCGATTCGGATCCGGTTTCGATGCTGCGCAACGCGCCCCATCCAGAACTGTCCAGGCGGTTCATCGAGTTCTGCCTGAGCGATGCGGGTCAGGCGCTGTGGCAATTTCCGCGGCGCAGCGACAGCGCGCCCGATCAACTCGGACCGCAACGCTTTGAACTGCGACGCATGCCCATCGTGCGATCAATGTACGAGCGTTATTTCGATCGCTTCATCGACCGTGTCAACCCGTTTGAACTCGCCACGCCCGCCGAACATCCCAATCCCAACTTCCGCGATTTCATCGCGCCGATGTTCGCAGCCATGGCGATGGACAATCACAGCGAACTGAAGGCCGCGTGGAGCGCGATTGTAAATCATCGGGAATATCACGACCTGCAGCGACTGCTCGGCAGCGATCAACTCAACGCCCAGTCGTTGGCGGTGCTCTACCGACAAGCGAGCAGTCTTGACGAAATGCTCGCGCTGTTTGACGCAATGCCCACGATCGCGGGACCGGATGGGAAGGAATACTCGCTTTCCGATGTACCTCAACTGGGAGAAATCCGCGCCGGCTGGCTTCGCGGCCAGTGGGCGGACAAGAACCTGTGGTCGGCGGAATCGTCGCCAGTCGATGAGATGCGCAAGCGCTTCGGTGCATTCTTTCGCGACAACTACCGCCGGATCGTGGAATTAGCCGACGAATGATCGCACACTGATGCGCTCCATGACGCCCAGCCGAGCCGAATCTGCCCATCGCCCAACTCGCGCCGCCGCTGCGCTGGTCGGCTCCAGCCAGCCCGTGAACACGGACAAGCCCGCGCTGACCAAGATCATCGCGACCGTCGGTCCGGCGTCATCCAGCCCCGAAGCCGTTCGCAAGTTGATCGAGACCGGCGTCGCCATCTTCCGCTTGAACTTCGGCCACGGCTCGCTTGAGGAACACACGCGCCAGACACAGATCATCCGCGAAGTCGCTGCATCGCTCGGCCTGCCCACCGCGGTCATGGGGGATATTCAAGGTCCGAAGATTCGCGTCGGCCGGGTTGCTGGGGATGGCGTCGAAGTCGAACCGGGCGATGTGGTGATCTTTCAGCGCAACGAAATCGTTGGCCAGGCTGGAGCCAAGCCGCTTCGGCTATCGAGCACCTTTTCGCGGCTGATTGATGATGTGGAACCCGGCGAGCGATTGCTCGTGGCTGACGGGGCGGTGCGCATGCTCGTGATCGGAAAGCGCAAGGATGAAATTGAATGCACCGTGAGCGCGGGCGGCGGGGGGCGCATCAGCACGGGCAAGGGAATCAACCTGCCGGACACCAAAGTCAAGGCCGAGGTTCTCAGCGACCGCGATTGGGAATGCGTGGAATGGTCGCTCGCCAACGGCCTGGATTTTCTTGCGCTCAGTTTCGTGCGCGATGCCGCGGATGTGGAAGCCTTGCGCAGCGGGGTGATGAAATTCTCAGCCATGCGCGAGAAGGACAACTCGGCCACCACACCAGCCACATCGCCCATCCGCATCATCGCCAAGATCGAGCGGCCCGAGGGCGTGCAGAACGCCGAGGAGATTCTTGATGTAGCCGACGGCATCATGATCGCGCGTGGCGATCTGGGCGTGGAAATGGATCTCGCGCGC
>CAMPIL010000009.1 GCA_946886375.1 uncultured Phycisphaerales bacterium | reverse complement strand
CCACAGGCAGGGCGAAGGTGGGAATGACGGATGCGTTTTCCTGCATGAAGACGATGCCGTTGACCACGAGCACGCCGTCCATGCTGGTGTTGGTGTTTTCGGTATCGCCAGAGACGATGGATTTTGAACCATCGCTGGAGTGGAAATAGGTGAGGAAGTCGAAGTTATCCCAAGGCCACATGCCGCCGAAGATCTGGCCCGAGGGAATGGTGACGCCTTCGCGGGCGAAAAGTTGATCGCCCAGAAAAAGGCAGGTGTTGCTTTCGGTGGGAAGGTTGTTGGCGTTGATGCAGGTGAAGCCGACGCGGCCATCGGCGAGCAGGTGCACATCGTCGAGAATCAGGCCATAGGTCGCCCCGGGAATTGAAGGGATGGGATCGCCTTCGCGGGCGATGATCTCGTAGGTTGAGCCGTTGAATTTCACGACGTACTCATCACCGACATCAGGCCCGAGACTGGTGTTGGCGGAAAAGGCGAAGGAGCCATCGTTGTTCAAGCCGATGCCGAAGTCGAGGGTGTTGATGGTTTCGGCAGGCTGCCACGGCGCGGGGATTGGGCCTTCCTTGATGGCGACAGCGCCGGCGGTTCCCATGCCTTTGAGGATGAGGTCATTTTCGATCGCGCCGCGGTTGGTGCCACAGAGCAGGATCCAGCGGTTGCCATCGGGACTGCGCCAGGGGAAGTCAAAGCGTGTGAAGCGGAGCGCACCGCCTTCGCCGGGCACCAGCGACGTGGGTTGGCCTGCGATGGTGGAGTGGATGACTTGAATGTTGCCGGCCTGCGCCAAGGTGGCGCAAATCATGGGAGCGGCTAGCGCAATGAGCGCACGGGTGCGAATGGAAATAGAGCGTTTGATCACAGTTTCTCCGACCTCTCGTTTTGGTCGATCAACTTACTGATCGATCACGGACATGCGCCCCACGCGTTGATGATCGCCAGCAGATCGTTCACGTTGACCTGTCCGTCGCCCCCCTTGGGCGCGATGTCGGAACCGCAGGCGGCAGGCGGCGCGGGGCACGCGCCCCAGGCGTTGATGGTCGCGAGCAGATCGTTGACGTTGACGTTGCGATCGCCGGTGATGTCGGCGGGACAGGTGTTGCAGTTATTGTTGTAGAACACAGCGATGGGATGGTCGCCGGAGAATCCGATGGCGAGATCGGGGCAGCCGTCGCCGTTGATGTCGCCGAACGCCAGCGCGTTGCCGACCTGAGTGGAGTCGTAGGTCCAATCGGGATTGGTATTGATGGTTCCCGCGTTGTTGAGGTAAATGTGCAGGCGTCCGGTGGAGAAGTTGATTTCCGCGAGGTCCTTGTCGCCATCCATGTCGATGTCGTACCAGCGGAGTTCCTGCACGCCTGGGGAAGCAGCGGTGGAGGCCCAGGTTGGCGTCCACGTGTTGCCGCCGTCGTTGCGATAGATGACGGTGGGGTCCATGCCGAAGGCGAGATCAAGATCGCCATCGCCATCAACATCGGAGAAACCCGCGCCGCGTCCGCCGGAGGAATCGCCGTTGGTCCAGATGGGCAGGCGGCTGAAATTGCTGGAGGCGGCGAAGTTGTTCTTGTAGATTCCGCTCTGGAAGTTGACCCATTTTGCGGTGGCGATGTCTTCCCATCCGTCGCCATCAATGTCGCCGACATCCACGCCGTTGGAGATCATCTGATCCTGCGATTGCCAGGCGGGAGAGGTTTGCAGCGACCCGCCGGTGGATGCGTTGTTGCGGAAGAGATAGAGCGGGCGGAAGTTGTCGTTGGTGATTCCGCTTTGATTGGTGGTGAGGATGTCGGGATCGCCATCGTGATCGAAATCGAATACGGCGGCGGCAAGCGCCCACGCGTTGATGCCGGTGGACTGCCAGCCCGGCACGGTATTGGGACCGGTCGCGGTGCCGAAGTAAATCACCGAAGGCGAGTGCGAGAAGCCGCCGTTGACGGCGAGGATGTCTGGGAAGGAATCGAGATTGAAGTCAGCGATTTGAACTTCGCCGGTGTGAAGTTGATCCGAGGAATACCAGGACGGATCGAGTTCAAGCGCGGTGCCGGTGTTGTAATGGATGAAGTTGCGCCAATCTGGGTAGGGCGGGAAGGAATTGGATTGGAAGCAGCCTGCGATGAGGTCATTGCGGCCGTCGCCGTTCATGTCAGCGATCTGCAAACCGCCGACCGGGCGTCGAATGTTGTTCTGCCAATCGGGCGTTGTGCCGAATGGAACCGTGGAAGCAAGGCCCGCCGCAGCAGGGGAAGGCGGGGCGGAAGGCAGCAGCGGTTCGTCGTTGCAGACGCTGGCGGTCACGCGGCCGTCGGCCGAGGTTTCCACGCAGGCTGGCCCGCGCTGGGCCAGGGCGTCGGGCGAGGCAATTGCAGCAAGCAGAACAATCGATCCGGCGAATGGCTTGTTCATGATGGTTGACCTTTCACTCCCAGGGGAACACGGCAGCGCGGGCGCGTTCGATTCAGGGCCGATGCCTGGATTTTGTAGAATCGCCGCCAGACCGGGCCGAGTCAAGCATTTTGTTCCGACTGCCACGGAGATTGTCGATCCGGTGATGACAACCCAGGGGGTTTCAATTCGGGTGGCGGCGGCGCATGGCGATCAGCGATATCGCACCCATTTGATCAGTTCCAGCGGCGTGGGCGGCTTGCCATACATCAACACCCCGACGCGGAAAATCTTGCTGCAGAACCAGACCATCACGATCGTCCACGCAAAGCCGGAGGTGAGCGTGGCGATGATCTGCCAGAACGGAACCGGTTCGGTTGCGGTGGTGACGCGCAGGATCATGACGAAGGGAATCAGCGGCGGGATGAAACTGCTGATGGTGGCCAGCACGCCGTTGGGATCATTGCTGATGGGGAACCACAGCAGAAGCGGGACCATGAGCACGAGCATGGCGGGTGTGATGAGCGATTGCGCATCGCGCAGTTCGCTGACCGCGCTGCCCACGCCCGCCATGATCGAGGCGATCATGAAAAACGCCATGAAGAAATACACCACCAGGTAGACCAGCAGAATCGCGGGGATGTAGTCCATGAGCGCGGCCAACGCCATCACGGTGAGCCCCACGCCCGAGTACATCGCGAGAATGATGAAACTGACGGCGGCCTGGCCGAGGATTTTCCCCGCCATGAGTTGGAACGGGCTGACCGCGCTGAGCAGCACTTCCATCACCTTGTTTGATTTTTCTTCGATGGTGCTGGTGAGCAGGTAGTTGCCGCTGGTGAAGGTGCTGATCCACAGCAGCATCATGAATGCGATGGGGATCATCATCTTGATCGCGGCCGAATCGCGGGCTTCGCTGCCGCCTTCGCCCAGCCGCTTGATGATGACATCGGGTTGGCGGACCAGGGCGCGCGCCTCCTTGAGGTCCATGCCGGCGCTGCTCACACGCGCCTGCAGCACGCTTTCGGCGACGGCGTCCTGGAACATTTCAGTGTGGTGTGGCGAGGCGTCGGAGGCGACGAACAGGTCGAAGGAATTGGAAGTCGAATCGACCGCGTCGGTCAGCGTTGCGGGCGGAATGACCACCAGCGCGACGAGGTCGCCGCTGCGCACCCGGTCTTTCAGGCTGTTGAGGTCAGATTCACTGCCATGGTTTTCCACGCGCACGTGAATCTGCGGCTCCTGCGCGTCGAAAATTTGGCGCTGGGACCGCTTCACGCTCGCGGCGTCGGTGATGTTCTTCATTGACTCGCGATTGCGTTCAGCGATGCGGGCGGGCGTCAATTCGTTCGCAATCAAATCACCCAGCCGTCCCGAAGTCTCCACGACCGCCAGCGTGCCGGTGAGCGGCGCCAGCCGCGTTTTCATGAGCGCGGGCATGAAGGTCATCAGCCCCACGATTGCCAGCGGCGCAAGCACCGCCGCCAGGATGAACGCCTTGGTCAGCGCGGTGTGGCGGAACTCTCTCCAGGCGACCAGCAGAATCTTACGCACGGCTCAACTCCTCGCGGGCTTGGGCAGCGGCGTCGGCCCCCTGGCCGCGGTTCACCAGCATCACGAACACGTCTGTCAGCGTCGGCCGGCGCAATTCCACCGATCGGACCGGATGGAAATTCAGCACATCGCGCATGACCTGTTGCGGGTCGGCGGATTCAGACAGGGTGAGTTCCAGCGTGCCGTTGTCGCCCATGTGGTTCATGGTGACCACGCCCGGCACTCGCTGAAAGTCCGCATCGTGATGCATGGGTTCCACCAGAATCGTGTGGGGATCAAATCGCTTTTGAATGTCGCCGAGCGTGGAGTCCAGCAGTTTCACGCCGCGGTGAATCAGGAAGATTCGATCGCACAATTCCTCGGCCTGTTGGAGCACGTGCGTGGAAAAGATGATCGTTTTGCCTTGCCTGTTCAATTCGCGAATCACGTCGCTCATGACCTGCGAATTGACCGGGTCCAGGCCGGAAAACGGTTCATCGAGAATGATGAGATCGGGATTGTGGATGATCGCAGCGAGAAATTGCACCTTCTGCTGCATGCCCTTGGAAAGTTCCTGGCAGCGCTTGCGGTGGACCTCGGGAAGTTCCACGCGCGTAAGCCATTGCTGAACGTGAGCGGTGACGCCGCCGTGCGCGTTGGTGGTGAACCCCTTGAGGCGGGCGATGTATTCAAGGAATTCGCCGACGCGCATCTTGCGGTACAGCCCGCGCTCTTCAGGCAGAAAGCCGATGCGATCCTTGTTGCGCAACGCGCTGCCGCCCAGCACGCGGATGGTGCCGGTGTCTGGATAGATGATCGACATGATCATCCGGATGGTGGTGGACTTGCCGGCTCCGTTGGGGCCGAGAAAGCCGCACAGACTTCCGCTGGGCACGTCAAGGTCGAGATTCCGCACGGCATGCGTGGAGCCGAAACTCTTGCTCACGCCTCGAATGGAGATGGAATGTTCAGCCAAGAGGATGCCACTGCGCACAAATAGAGTTCAGGCGACGCGAAGAAAACACAGCGCCGCAACCGGGCGCGCGAGCATCATAGCATCGTGCGGTTCTGGCTCAGCCGCCGGAATTTTCCGGCGCGGTTGCCGGTGGCGGGGCGGGCTGAGGCTGCGTTTCGGCCGGCTTGGGCTTGAGCAGTTCCTGCACCTGCGGCGGCGGCTCAAACACCGAGGGATCAACCTTGTTGAACGCGATCTCGGTGTAATCCACCTTCAACTGCTGGCCCATCTGCTCGACGTTCATGACGGTGAACATCTTCACGCCGTCGAACTCTTTCCAGTCGCTGAACACGAAGTCCACGTTGACCGGCCCCATGGGCGATTCTTGGACCACGCCGATGCCTCGGATCGTGCTGTCATCGGTGTCGTAATATCCAAACCGCTGAATGTCGGGCTCATTCTCGCTGAACAGGCGAACCTTGTAGCAGTCTTCGCCGGCATATTGCACGCGATCGACGGTTTCAAACGACTGAAAGTTTTCAGTCGGGTGCAGCACCAGCCAGAAGGGAAAAAGCATGCGGAACTGCTGGCGGCCTTGTTCCAGGGTCGCCTCATCCACCAGTTTGGCGCTGCCGTCAGGGCCGACCATCCAGCCGATCTTGCCGTCGTAGCACACCGTGGATTCGAAGCCCGGCTGATTGGAAAGACTTTGCTTGAGGAAGAACGCGCCGTTGCGAGTGGTTTTGAGATCGAAGTTCACATCGCCCATTGGCCCGTGAAGCGTGGCCTTGCTGGAGATGCTGCTTACATCGTTGACGACCTTGGGATCGCCAAGCGCCGCTTGCGAGGCTTCGATGATCTGCTTGGCAGGCGGAAGATTCTGCGGCGCGGTCGTCTGGGGCTGCGTTGCCGGAGCGGTGGTCGGCGGCGATGACGGAGGTGGCGCATGGGCCGAGGCCGTCAGCGTCCAGCCGGCGGCCAGGCAGAAGGCGATCCGGACGGCGTGCGCTGAAACATGATTGATGATGGAGCGGCGGGTGAGGTGACGCATGGATTTCTCTCGTTGCCCTTTGAGGCTGAACGTGGGCAGGCAGTTTGGTGGGACGGCGGATCGATCGTGCCGTCAGGGCAGGGCATCAGGACGGCAAAATATCGCTGATAATACCGCCTGCTGAGGGTCAAGGCAGCCTACAGCCGTCAGAACTCGCCAGTTTCCCAGTTTTCCACCTTATTCATCCGTTCATCCGGATATATGATTGGACAGCCGGTGAAACCGCGATAAGATCGTGCCATGGCCAGCCGATTCCTGGAACACCTTGCACGCCGGACGCTTATCTTTGATGGGTCGATGGGGGCGACGATCCAGAATATGGTCATCTCCGTGGAGCGGGACTACCTGGGCCGGGAGAACTGCGTTGACATTCTGGTCAAGAGCCGGCCGGACATCATCCAAGGCATTCACGAATCGTTTCTCGCCGTCGGCGCTGACGTGGTCGAAACCGACACCTTCGGCGCGAACAAACTGGTGTTTGCGGAATTCGATCAGGAACTAGTGGGCTGGACGCATGCGATCAACAAGCAGGCTGCGGAGGTCGCGCGGGCGGCATGCGAGAAATTCTCGGCATCAGACAAGCCGCGCTTCGTCGCAGGCTCGATCGGTCCGGGCACGAAACTCATCACGCTGGGTCACACGACCTGGGAAGCGATGCTCGACAGTTACACCGAGCAGGCGCGTGGACTGATCGACGGCGGCGTGGACGTCTTCATCATCGAAACCTGTCAGGACCTCCTGCAAACCAAGTGCGCCATCAACGCGTGCATCGATGCGCTGAAGGAAAGGGGCAAGTCGCATCTGGACATTCCGATCATGGCGAGCGTGAGCATCGAGACAATGGGATCGATGCTGCTGGGCAGTGACATCACGGCCGTGGTGAGCGCGCTGGGGATGTATCCGATCTGCTCGCTGGGACTGAACTGCTCGACCGGTCCGACGGAAATGGGCGAGCACTTGGCGTACCTGAGCAAGCACTGGCCGCGGCCGATTTCCGTGATGCCCAACGCCGGCCTGCCGATACTTGTGAACGGAAAGACATCGTTCCCGCTCTCGGCGGACGGGTTCACCGTCTCCATGACGCGATTCGTCGAGGAGTTCGGCATCTCGATTGTGGGGGGCTGTTGCGGCACAACGCCTGAGCACATTGGCGCTCTTGTGAAGTCGTTGGAGGAAACGCGCGCCGGAGTTCCGGCGCGCACCGGCACGCAAAAATCCGGGTGTTCTTCGCTCTACTCTCACGTCGAGTTCGTGCAGGACAATTCATTCCTCATCATCGCGGAGCGCACCAACACCAACGGATCGCGCAAATTCAAGAAGATGCTTGAGGAGGAGAACTGGGACGGCTTGGTGTCCATGGCGCGCGAGGAGGTCAAGGACGGCTCGCACCTGCTTGATGTGTGTGTGGATTACGTCGGGCGCAAGGGCGCGCACGACATGGCGGAAGTCGTCTCGCGCTACGTGCGCCAGGTCAACGTGCCGCTGATGCTCGACTCGACGCAGGCTGACGTCATCGAGGCGGGCCTCAAGCGCGCCGGCGGAAAGTGCGTCGTCAATTCCATCAACCTGGAAGACGGCGAAAGGCGCTTCGACGACATTTGCCCGCTGCTGCGCCGCTACGGCGCGGCGTGCGTCGCGCTCACGATCGATGAAGATCCGCAGGCGGGCATGGCGAAAACGGCGGACCGCAAACTCGCTATCGCCGAGCGCATGCACGATCTGTTCACGAACAAGTGGGGGCTGGATGCGCGCGATCTGCTGTTTGATCCGCTGACGTTCACGATCGCCACCGGCGTGGATGAAGACCGCCGGCTCGGCCTGGAAACACTCGACGGCATCGAGCGAATCGCGAAGCGGTTTCCCGAATGCGGCATCGTGCTGGGATTGTCGAACATCAGTTTCGGGTTGAAGCCCGCGGCCCGCGCGGTGCTCAATTCCGCTTTTCTGCACGAGGCGCGGCAGCGCGGATTGACCGCCGCGATCGTGCACGCCTCGAAGATTCTGCCGCGAAACAAGATTGAAGACCACAAGTGGGAAGCCGCGCAATGGCTGATCTTCGATTGCCGGGGCGAGCGGCGTCCGGCGGGCCGGCCGGAGAACTTCGATCCGCTGCTGTACTTCATCTCGCTGTTTCCCGAAGGCGAGGTTGCAAGCGAGGCCGCGAAGTCGACTGAAGCGTTGACCATTGAGGAGGCGCTGCAACGTCACATCATCGATGGCGAGCAGAAGGATCTCGAATCGCATCTTGATGAAGCGATGAAGAAGTATCCGCCGCTGGACATCATCAACGACCACCTGCTCGCGGGGATGAAAGTTGTCGGCGAGTTGTTCGGTTCCGGGCAGATGCAGTTGCCGTTCGTGCTGCAATCGGCGCAGGTGATGAAGAAGGCGGTGGCGCATCTGGAACCGCACATGGAAAAGGTGGGCAGCGCGGCACGCAAGGCGCGCATCGTGCTGGCGACCGTCGCAGGCGACGTGCACGACATCGGCAAAAACCTGGTGGACATCATCCTCACCAACAACGGCTACGAGGTGCGCAATTTGGGCATCAAGCAGCCGATCACGCAGATCGTTGAAGCGCTGCGCGAATCCAAGGCCGATGCGATCGGCATGAGCGGACTGCTGGTCAAGAGCGTGGGCGTGATGGAGGAAAACCTGCACGAACTCAATCGCATGGGCCTGGACGTGCCGGTGCTGCTGGGCGGGGCGGCCTTGACGCGCCACTATGCCGAATCGCATTTGCGCAGCATCTACAAGGGCCCGCTGTATTACGGGCGCGATGCGTTTGACGGCTTGCGCATTTGCGAGCACCTGGCCGAGAGCCGCCTGAGCGCGCTGGATGAGGAGATCGAGGCTCGGCTGACCAAGCGCGCCGCGGTGGAGGAAAAGGTCTCGTGCATGAAGGAGCGCGGCGGCGCAAGTGAGACCGGCGGTTCAGGCGACGGCGGAACTACAGTCCAGATGCGCCGTTCAAGGGTGCGCGTGGATGTCCCCGTGCCCAAGCCGCCGTTCTTTGGCGAGCGTCTGGTCGAGCACATTGATCTGGATGACATTTACCCCTTCATCAATACCGTCGCGCTGTTCCGTGGACAGTGGGGGTTCAAGAAAGGCTCGATGTCGCCCGCGGAGTATGAGAAGAATCTCGCGGAGGTCGTCGAGCCGGTGTTCCAGCGCATGAAGCGCGTATGCAAGGAGGAGCAGATTCTGCGGCCGGCGGTGGTGTACGGCTACTTCCCGTGCAATTCATCGGGCGATGATCTGATCGTCTTCGACCCGGATGATCCAGAAAGGGAAATCGAACGCTTTCGCTTCCCGCGCCAGGGCAAGCGCGATCTGTTGTGCATCAGCGATTTCTTCCGGCCGATTGAATCGCGAGAAAGGGATGTCGTCGGATTTCACTGCGTGACGATGGGGGTGGAGGTGAGCCACCGCGCCAAGCAATTGTTCGAGCGCAATGAGTACACCGAGTACCTCTACATGCACGGCATGGGGGTGGAAAGCGCCGAGGCGCTTGCGGAATTGTGGCACAAGCGCATGCGGGCGGAGTTGGGAATCGGCCACGAGGACTCGCCACGGGTGCGCGAACTGTTCACCCAGCAATATCGCGGCAGCCGGTATTCCTTCGGCTACCCGGCGTGCCCGGACATGAGCGACCAGGAAAAACTCTTTCGGCTGCTGAAGCCCGAGCGCATCGGCTGCGTGCTGACGGAGAACTGGCAGATCGTGCCCGAGCAATCCACCAGCGCGATCATCGTGCATCATCCGGAAGCGAAGTATTTCAACGTGTGAGGGCAGCGGACGTGTGAGCGTACACGAACGTTGCCCTCGCAACTTTGCGGTATCATAGTAGTTAAGGTTTTAATTAAAACCTTTTCGGGTTGAGGGCGGGTACATGCTCGCCCACTGAGTCATGCGTTCGACCACTGACACACACATTCGATGTCGGATATGAGGCGCGCTCCGCGCGCTGGCCCCATTGTGAAGCGCTCCCTCGCAACTTTGCGGCATCGGAGTTGAGGCAGGTACATGCTCGCTCACTGACTCGCTTGTTCAAAATCAGTCACGGTGCCGCTCCGCGCGCTGGCGTCGCTGTCTCATCGCGAAGCGTTCCCCCGCAATCCTGCGTCATCAATTGTTAAGGTTTTAATTAAAACCTTTTCGGGTTGAGGGCGGGTACATGCTCGCCCATGGATTGCCGCATTCGATATCCAACATGCCGCCGCTCCGCGTTCTGGCATCGCTGTGCCCATCGCGAAACGTTTCCACCAAAATCTTCCAGCCTCAACTAGTTAAGCTTTTAATTAAAACCTTTTCGAGTCGAGGCGGGTACTGGCTCGCCCGTTGGCTCGCTTGTTCAAAATCAGCGACGGCGCCGCGCCGCTTGCGCGTCGATCCGGCGTCTACTTCACATCCGTGAATTCGGCATTCACTTCACGCGCGTGTATTCGGTGATCATCGCGCCAGCCTCATCGCCTTCGCCACGCATTTCGATGGTGAAGTGGTCATCATCAATGTGGCGGGTGGTGACGATCAGGTTTTCCTTTTCGCCGGCCGGATTGGTGAACGCGCCCTTCCAGTTGATGGTTTTGCCTTCGTCATCGCTTGTGCCGGTCAGGTTGAGCATGCCGGTGTCCATGTTCCAGGTCCAGCACGATTCGTACTGTTTTGTGCCGTTGTTGTAGCCGGTGTAGTGCAGGGCCTTGTAGGGCAGGCTCATCATCACGCCGGTGTTTTCGTCGAGGAAGAAGCGGCCATCGAGCATGCTGGTGATGCGCGATTTGCCTTCGGACTCCATGGTCTCCTGTCCGGGAGCGGTGAACTTGACCTTGGTGGTGTATTCGCCGACGTACTTCGCCATGAACTTGTGGGCCGGGCCAGGCGTCATCTGGTCGGGCACCTCGGGCTTTTGCGCTCGCGCAGGCGGCGTTCCGGGAGTGTCCTGGGCCTGCTGTGAAACAACGGTGGTGGTGATGGCAGCGGTCGTAATGACCAGTGCGATTGCGATCAGCGAATGACGAGCGTTCATGTGAGACTCCGGGAGTGTGCGATTCAGTTTTCCAACGTTGCCTGCAGGCGATCGAGTTGATCGCCCCAGAAATTTTTCATCTTTGCGGCGGTCTTCGCATCAGAAAGCTTGCTGTGCTGCACCGTGACCTGGCACTTGGCGTCAGACTTGGGATAGAACATGACTTCCACATTCGTTGTGCCATCGATCCACGTGATGCGCATGGAGCGGTTGGCTGTCGCTTTGCGCACGGTGAAACCATCGTGCGTCATCCAGCGGCTGCGGGCGGGTTTGTCGTTCCAGGCCTTGAACGCCCGCGCGACTGGCACGTTGAGGGTCTTGCTGCGGCTGATGGAATAGCCCGATACAGTTTGGTGCTTGGCGCGCAGGCCGCGGGCGCGTTCGTATTCCACGGCGATCGTCTGCTGCCACCACGGGCCGACATCGTGCTGGTCCGAGAGCGCCGCGACGAGCTGCTTGTGCGTCATCTTCTTTCCGCCGACCTTGTCGAGAATGGAAAACCATTGCGGCCAGGTCTTGCTGGTCTTGGCCTTCACGGCGGCATCGCTCATGCTGGTGCTTTTTGTCTTCGCAGGTGTGGGCACGGCAAATCCTCCTGGCAATGCAAGCGTGCATCATGATAATCCCAAATACTTCGATCTGAAGTACAACTGCGGGTTGACGACAGCCGAAAGTTAGTATATGCTAACTTGTTGCCATTGAGCAGGAGATGTCCATGATTCGTCCCGACTCCAGAATGTCCGCCGTTTTGGCCCTGCTGCTGCTGGTTCCCGCCCCCAGCCTGGGCGTGTATATCGCGATGATGGCCGCGCAAGGCCAGCCGCTGGGGTGGACCGCCTATGCATTGTGCAAGGTGTGGATCATCGCGCTGCCGGTGCTATGGCTGGTCTTTGTAGACAAGGGAAAACTCAGCCTGTCGCCGGTGCGGCAAGGCGGGTTGCGGTTTGGGTTGGGGCTGGGCGCGCTGATGTTGCTGGCGATTCTGGTGACCTACCATTTCGCAGGCGATCTGATTGACATCGAACAGTTGCGCAGGTCCAACGCTGCCAATGGGCTTGACACGCCGGTGCGTTTTCTGCTGCTGGTGATTCCCCTGACGCTGGTGAATTCCCTCCTGGAGGAATACGTCTGGCGATGGTTTGTCTTCCGCAAATGCGAAGCGCTTATCGGCGGCGTTCCCGCAGCCTTTGCGGCGGGGCTGCTGTTCACGGTGCATCACGTCTTCGCCCTCAAGGCCCAGACGACGTGGGAAATCACCGCGCTGGGCAGTCTCGGGGTGTTCCTCGCCGGCACGCTGTGGTCGTGGTGCTATTGGCGCTTTCGGTCGATCTGGCCGGGCTATCTCAGCCACGCGCTGGCGGATGTGGGAATCTACATCGTGGGTTGGATGATGCTGTTTGGCTCAGCCGGCGCGTAGTCTTTCTCACAAGTCACGCAGCGTCCCCGCCCACGGAATGCACGGCCATGACAGAAGTGGATCAATCCACAGATATCGCAAATGACACAGATAGGTGGATTGTCTCATTGCACTCGGGAAGGACGCTTAGGGCGCGCATCGGACCATAAAGCGCGCTGCACGAAACGGAAACGCCTCACGGCGTGGGCGGCGGCGACGTGCCGTTGGCTGGCGCGGTCACCGCAGCAGCTGCGGCGCTGATGTTGGCTGCATCGCGACTGGCGATCGGCTGGAACGGAACCTTGATGTATCCCTCCAGCCGAGCGCCATCATCGATGTGCAGCGACTTGCTGTGCAGCGTCTTGCCTTTCCACGATGCCTTTGAGCCCAGCGACAATTCGCCATCGGTTTGAATCGCGCCTTCGAGCACGCCTTCGCATTCGATGCCGTCGCCGGCGCGAATCAGTTTAGCGACGACGCGGCCGTTCTTGGCAATGGTGATCTTGCCGCAGGTTTGCAGGTCGTTGACGGGCAGGTAGGTCTTGACCACGACATCCTCCACCTTGAGCGCCTTGTTGCACTTGGGGCAGGGCACGCTCATGGTGCGCGTGGAGACCTCGAACCCGTGGCCGCACAGGTAACAGCGAATCGCGCGCTTGGGAGGCGATTTGGCCATGATCTACGGCGAAAACAACGTGCGCGAGTGCGCCATCCGATGCACGAAGACTCAGCGAACGATCATTTTTTCGCGCTGACGGGCTGGGGTTGTCCCGCAGGTTTCATTTCCGTGGCGTGCGCGCCGGCCTTGCTGCTTTGCCCGTTGGTTCCGATGCGGCAGTGGCCGTCAATGGAGGCGCCGTCGGCCATGACCATGCGGGCGGCGGTGATGTCGCCGATGATCGATCCCTTGGGCTTGATTTCCACGCGGTCCATCGCCTCGACGTTGCCGTCGATCTGACCTTCGACTGAAATCTCCTTGGCCTTGACCGTCGCAGTGCACTTGGAGCCGTCGGCCACGTGAATGCGGCCCTTGGAATTGATCGATCCTTCGAACTTGCCAAGCAGTTTGGCGGCTGACTCAAAGGTCAATTCGCCTTTGAAGTTGGCGTCGGCTCCAATGATGGTCGCGAAATCCTGATTCATGTCTGCCATTGAGATTTCTCCTATCCGTGTGGAAATCGAGTGCGTGAAGGTCTGCCGGCGGGCGGGAACCGGCGGGTGCTTTCTCGGGGGCACATGGTAACAAGGCAAGGCGGAATGTGGCGGTCCGCGCGAGCCGCGATGCGAATCTTCCTGCATATCGCCGCGAATCCAGTTTCGTTTTGAGAAATTGACCCCGCTGCAACCGCTGCCGCTGCGTTCCTACGCTGCGCCGGCGAAAGGAATGGCCATGTTCACATCACTCTGGACGATCATCAAAGCGACATTTCGCAATTTTCTGGATGACGACGCTACCCAGATCGCAGCCGCGCTTGCGTTCTACACCATTTTTGCACTTGGACCCATGCTCTTGATTATCGTGGCGGTGGCGGGATTCGTATGGGGAGAAGACGCCGCACGCGGCAGACTCGTCGAG
Source organism: uncultured Phycisphaerales bacterium (assembly GCA_946886375.1). The sequence continues at coordinate 8,578 of CAMPIL010000009.1, read as the reverse complement.
CACATTTCCAAGAGCGTGGGGGAGGGACCAGCGCAGCAGATTCAGCAGGTTATCGCGGCGGCCCGTCAGTCCAAAGGCGGCGAGCTGGCGACGGCGCTGGGCGGAATCACGCTTCTATTGGGCGCCACCGGCCTTTTCGGGCAACTGAGGCAGGCGCTCAACAGGATCTGGGGTATCCAGCCGGTGAAACAGTCCGCAATCGCGAGTCTGCTCAAGGGACGCGTGCTGGCGTTCGGCCTTGTGATTGCGATTGCCGTGCTGCTGCTGGTTTCGGTGGCGGCAACCACGGCCTTGGCCGCGTTCTCCAGCCGGCTGGGCGGCTCCGTCCCGGTGCCGATTATTCAGATCCTCGAGTTCGTGATTTCGTGGATCATGATGACGTTTCTTTTCGCCGCGGTGTTCAAGTGGCTGCCCGATGCGCACATTCCCTGGCGTGATGTTCTGGCTGGCGGTGCGGTGACGGCGGTGCTGTTCACCGTGGGCAAGATCGTGCTGGGCTGGTATCTGGCGCGCGGATCGGTGTCATCGGTCTACGGCGCAGCGGGCTCGCTGGTCGTGATCCTGCTGTGGGTGTATTACAGTTCGATCATCTATCTCGTGGGCGCGGAATTCACGCAGGTCTTTACGTGTTGGCGCGATCCCGACGCCAGCGTGTGTGCCGAGCGGCGAAAAGAAGGAGAGCGAGAACCCGAGAAGCGCAAGGATTCACAACCCGCTGGTCGGGAAGAGGCGGCGCGGCCGCCCCGCGAAATCGCGCGCCCGCGCGCAGGCCAACCCGTGCAGCCCGCCAGGCACGAATCGCCTGCCGATCGATTGCTGCGCGAGATTTCCGCGCCCGTGGCGAATTTCCTGGTCGACGTTCTGGAGGAGCGATTCACAAGCCGCAAGCGTAAACGCGCGGAGCAGCGGCGTGAAACCGGACCACGCGGCGAGCGGCTTCAGCAGGAACCGCGCGATCGGCTCATCACGATCGAAGAATCGGAAGCAACGTGAATCCGCAGATGATGCAGATGGCGCACATTCGGAGCTGAATCATTTGCGTCATCTGGGGCGTCACAGTGCAAGTGTTCTCGTGTCACGACTTGCCGGAACGACAGCGAGCGGTTGTGTGACGCGGACCGATGAGACTGTAGCCGCGCTCGATTGGTGCGCGGCCCGCGATCGGCAGATATCTCCGCAATCGGCTCTCCAGTCCTCTGCAGGCGAGTTGCAGCACTCAGTCAAATTTTCCTTTTTACCCAAAAAGGTAAATATGCGAGCGGTGTGCTTCGACGTTGCCGGATGAGTTGAGTTGCCTGCGGAGTCCACCAATGCAGAATCGATTCCGCTGTGACGTCTCCTGGATTCATCGCGGCCTGTCCTACAACTCACGTTCCTACGACCGCGACCGTCTCCTCAGGCGATTGCCGACGAATCGCGGCAAAGCGTTCGCCCTATTTTCCTTTTTACCCAAAAAGGTAAATACGGAAGTGGTGCGACGCGATCCATCTTGCCTCATCCGCGACATACACCTGTGATGTACCGCAAATCGCATTACCGCATCGCGGTCTCGCCCCGCGGCAGTTTTGTCTTGAACACGTGATACGGCTCCGAGCGAGTCTCCTTGCCTTGGTTGAACCGCGGCATGTTCTGGATCTGCGAGGTCGTGAAATACAACTCGCCGCTGGATGGTGAGTTGCGCCCGAACGCCATGCTGTCAGGCCAACTGATCTTCTCGTCCTTGACCAGCGTTTTCATCTGCTTGTCAGGCGTCAGGTACACAATGGCGTCCTGCTCCAAGGCGGTGTGATACACGTTGTTGCGATCGTCGATCAGCATGCCGTCGGTCACCACCGTTTCGGCGACCTTTTCAACGCCCGACGCGAGTTCCTGCGGCGAGGCCTGCTCGTTTCGCAGCAGATCCGTCTTGATGCGATACAGCGTCTTCCCGGTGAGGGCGTGGTAGTAGAGATACTCGCCGTCTTTGGACAGCGCGATGCCGTCGGCATTGAATTGCGGCGTCTTTCCGCTCTGGTCGCGCAGTTGCTTGCCTTTCACCGTGATGGTGACGTTCGGCTCCGCCTTGGTGGATGGATGATCCGCCAGCAATCGCCGCGCCTTGCCGCTCTCAAGGTTCACAGCAATGATCGCGCCCAGGCCCGACTCAGTGATATACGCGTAATCACGATTGGTGTCGATGCGCACATCGTTGAGGTAACTGCGCTGCGGAGCGATCGTTTCATCGAAGCTGATGACCTTGTCAACCTTATTGGTGGCGAGATTTACCTTGACGAGTTTGGGTCCGCCCGGCACGACCTGCTCTAAGTAGGGCGCGGCGGGATCGAGAATCCACAGCATGTTGTCGTCGTCCACCCACACGCTCTGCACGCACACAAACGCCTGAGATGCGGGCACGCCTTGGCTTTCCTGGTTCCATGAATTCCATTGCCTATCGGGATAGGGCTTGACGCCTCCATCCGGCAACACTTCCACCACGGAGAATTCATGCTGATCCGACCACCGCGGGAAGTTCACAAAAACTCTTCCTTCGCGGGAGACGGCGACCCCCGTGGGCTGATTCTTCTGGAAGGTCGCGACAGTCTGCAGTTTGGATGCGTCGGAGGTCTGGAAGTGAATAACCAGAGCGGCAAGACTCAGGAACAAGTCGGTCACGAAAATGGCTTGGCGGATCATGATGACGCATCCTCCGAATGTGTGTTCGGCCCGGAAGGGCTGCTCATTCGATGCTAGGACTGTCAGCCCTCGCGCCAATCACCCCGTCACGGGAATAGATTGCTGTGAGTACGAAAACCGCATGCGGCAGACAGAGCCGAAGTTTGATCCGTGCCGCACAATGCACCGGCGATGGCCGACCCCGTCCGCCGCGTGCCCGCATTGCGCCACTTCAGTGGAGATTCTCAGCGCAGGTTTTTCGTGAACACCGCGCCGGGTTTGGCGTAGCGCATGCGCTCTTCGTAGAAGCGGTGCGCATCAACCCGCTGAAATCCCGAGGTAAGCGAGACCATGTCGCAGCCTTCGCCGCGAGCCAGCTCTTCGATGTAGCGCAGCAGTTCGCAGCCGTGGCCCCGCGATCGCGCATCGCTTTGCGTCACCAGGTCGTACACGAACACGTACCGCCCGTTGTAGAAACTGGTTCGGATCGCAATGCCCGCCAGCGCGACGATCTCATCGTTTTCGTGCAGCGCAAACAGGCGATACCCGTCGGGCCGCATGGAGGCGAGCAGTTCGAAATACCTCGCCTCAGACAGGTGCGTGCGCAGTTCACGCATCACCGGGTAGGCCTTGCGGAAATCTTCCTCGGAGTGCAGTTCGCAAATGCGCGGCATCGTGCGTGGAGAATGCGCCATGAGCGAATCAGTCGCCGATCTTGTCCTTGAGAAACGCACCAACCTTGTCAATGGCGATGCGCTGCTGCAGGGCGGTGTCGCGGTCGCGCACGGTGACGGTTTGGTCCTTGAGCGTGTCGCCATCAATAGTGAAGCAGAACGGCGTGCCCGCTTCATCCATGCGCGCGTAGCGCTTGCCGATCGACTGCTTCTCATCGAAATCCACGCGCCACTGTTTGCGAAGTTCGCGATACAGTTTTTCCGCCACCTCAGGCATGCCATCCTTGTTCACCAGCGGGAACACCGCGGCCTTGATGGGGGCCATGCGCGGGTGGAACTTCATCACGAACGCGCTGCCTTGCCGCTCGGGCGTGGGGGTGAACGCTTCGCAGATCAGCGCGAGCGTGCCGCGATCCGCGCCGGCCGACGGCTCGATCACGTGCGGGAAATAGCGAGAGCGTTCGTTGATCTCTTCCTTGGATTTGCCTTCGTTCTGAAGTTTGACCTGCAAGTCCTGATCGAAGTATTTCAGCTTGTCGCCCTTGCCAGTTGCGTTGGCGTGCGCTTTGAGATCGAAATCCGCGCGGTGGGCCACGCCTTCAAGTTCGCCGAATCCGGGAGCGGTGAAGGGGAAGCGGTATTCGATGTCTGATGTGCCCGCGCCTTCTTTTGCGTAATGCGCGAGCTCATCTTTCTCGTGTTCGCGAAGTTGGAGATTGCCACTCGTCAACCCGATCGACTGCCACCACTGATAGCGCTGATCGCGCCAGAACTTGTACCACTCGTTGGCGGTCGATGGATGGATGAAGAACTCGATCTCCATTTGCTCGAATTCGCGCGACCGGAAGGTGAAATTCCTGGGGGTGACTTCATTGCGGAACGCTTTGCCTTGCTGCGCGATGCCGAAGGGAACTTTCACGCGCGAGGTGTCGACGACGTTCCAGAAGTTGACGAAGATTCCCTGCGCGGTTTCGGGGCGGAGGTAGGCTTTGTTCTCCTCGTCGTGTACAGCACCGACGTAGGTTTCGAACATCAGGTTGAACTGGCGAGGATGAGTTAAGCTACCTTTGTCCTTTGCATGAGGGCCAACAATTTGTGGATAGCAATGTAGTTCGACACCAGGACGGCCCATCAACAACCTTACGACAAATGGACCAGCGGTTGGATGTTTGGATTCGTACTTTGCCGCTTTCTTGTAAGCGTCGGATTGCGTGTCATCATCCACAAACGCAAACATTAGATGCCTTTCAGGCTCGTTTGACGCGACTAGTACCGAGACGTGATCCGCCCTGTAACGCATTTTAGTTTCACGACAATCCACCATCGGATCGTTGAACCCGCCAACATGTCCAGACGCCTCCCACACCTTGGGGTGCATGATGATCGTCGTATCCAAGCCCACCATGTCGATCGGTTTGCCATCGGGGCCGATCAATTCCGACTGCACGATGTCCTGCCACCATGCGTTCTTGAGGTTGCGCTTGAGTTCTGCGCCGAGCGGGCCGTAGTCCCAGAAGCCGTTGATGCCGCCGTAGATTTCGCTGGACTGGAAGATGAAGCCGCGGCGTCTGCACAGCGCGACGATGTCGTCCATGCTCTTTGTCGTGGAGGCGGGCTGTTTGGGGGTCGCTGCGGGTGGTGGGGCTGTCGGTTCGGTCATAGGAGGTGGATCATATAGAGGCAGATGGAATCGAGCGATGCCGAGCATGGGCAACGAGCCCCCAGCCCAACCGACGTTCACCGCGCCCGATTACCGGTATCCCATTTCCTGAACACGGTGTGGTCACGCAGCAGGTTCGCTGGCGCGCTTTTCCTCGCTCATCGCCGCCATGCGCCTGGTTGCCAGTTGCGCCGCCAGCTCAATCGCCGCGATCATCGACCCCGCGCTGGCGATGTTCTTGCCCGCGATGTCAAACGCCGTGCCGTGGTCGGGGCTGGTGCGCACGAATGGCAGGCCGAGCGACCAGTTCACCGCCTTGTCCCAGCCCAGCAATTTCACGGGAATCAAGCCCTGATCGTGATACATCGCCCCGACAAGATCGAAATCACCGGCTGCAGCGCGGATGAACACAGTGTCTGCCGCGAAAGGCCCGTGCGCATCGATACCGTTGTCGCGCGCCACTCGAATCGCGGGCTCGATCAGTCGTTTTTCCTCATCGCCGAATTGACCGTTTTCACCCGCGTGGGGGTTCAAGCCGCACACCGCGATGCGCGGCTTTTCGACGCCCAGTTGCTTGCACGCATCATTGCCAAGATCGATGGGATCAAACACGCGGCCGATGGTGAGCAGGTTGCGGATGTCGTTGAGCGCGATGTGCGTGGTGGCCAGCACGACGCGCAGGCGCGGCGAGACGAACATCATCGCGTGACGCTTGGCCCTGGCGCGGTAGGCGAGAAGTTCAGTGTGGCCGGGCCAGTTGAAGCCGGCGAGCGTCCAACTTTCCTTGCAGATGGGGCCGGTGACAATCGCATCAAGTCGCCGCGGATGGCCGCCCGGCCCCGACGGCAGCATGGCGTCGGTGATCGCCTCTTCAACAAACGTCTTTGAGGCAAGACCGCCGACCTTGGAAGGCTGGCGCGGCGCGCGCACCATGCCGTCGAACTCATCAAAATCGAGCACAACGACATCTTCGATGATCTGGCGCGCGGTGCGCTCTGAATCATGCTGGACGCGGAACCAGAACGGATCGATTTCCTGGCGGTCAGCCTCGTAGGTGAGCAGTTCGTTGAGGCCGTAGACGACGAAACGGGCCTTTTTTCGCAGCGAACGATCCGCCAGCGACTTGATCAGCACCTCCGGCCCGATTCCAGCTGGATCGCCCATCGTGATGCCGATGGTCGGCTTGGTGGCGGGCTGCTGGATGTGAAGCGAAGAACTCATCCGCACATGATATGCGGCGAGCGTTCGCCTCTCCCATCGGAACCCCGGAAGTCTCTCGCTGCACCGCACCGGCAAGTGTTTCGCGGGTCGCAGCCTCCCGGCGCCGCATGATCATGCGGTGCTCGTTCGCATTGTCATGGGCGCTCATTTTGCGAAGTGCGCGCAACGCTGTCGAGCACCGCATGATAATGCGGTGCCTACCCCGGAGCAGAGGTCACCGATCCGGATTGGGGAACCGATGGCGCAATCGTTGATCTCGACTTGAATGAGGCAATTGACGGGTTTCGCGCTCGCGTTATCAATCCCCTCCATGAGCGCGTCCTGATTGCATTTGCTTTGCAGCGGGAAAGTGCCCATCGGGAGCAACGTCCAGGCTGTTTGTTGTTCCGCCATTTGGAAGCGGCACCCATCCGGCCTTCGTGGCCTCTTGCAGCATCGCATCGATCAGCGATTGTGGCACACCGTTCTCCAATACATACTCTGCTTGAGCGCGATTCAAGTCACATGAGATGGCTGGGTTGCCCCAGCCTGGACGGGTAGTCCCGCCTGTATCCACCAACCCCGTGAGCTGAATCTGCATAGACGGCTGCGCGCCATATGGGTTTGGTATGTAATAAACGACAAGCGCGTTGGTTGGTTCCGTTGATATCGGCCTCCAGCGTCCCTTCGCCTCCCACCCACCAATCCAGCGCGGCGGAATGGCGGTGAGATCAATCTGAACGACAGCGCCGCGAACTGGTTTGCCTTCAAAGCTGGTCCTGAACGATTGGGTCTCCGCGCGTTGCTTGATGGCTGCGGCAATCAAGACAACCGCAACGAAAATGAGTACGGTCGCGGTTAACTTCCGCGAATGGCGTTTTGTGAATTGCTTGAGTGGTCGGCGCAACTTCGGCCGAGTAGATGGATGAATCGGATTGCCACATTCCGAGCAACGGTCTGAAATGGGCGGATTTCCAACCCGGTAAGCGCAAATCCAACACAATTCGCCATCTTGTTCTTCAATTCGATATGCAAGTTGTCGGAACGTAAAGTTCGTTCCCACATATCCCACCCCGTAGAAAGCGCCGCCGATACTAACGAGGATCATCAAGTGCGGAAGCGTGAACCACTCCCCAAGTTCGCCTTTCCACAACAGAATTGGGAGCATTTGGCCCGCTACCCAGCACGCTCCAAATGCGAATCCAGACCAGAACAGAACACGCCTGCGCTGGCACTGCCGACTGAGCCAAATGGCCAAGAGAATCGGTATTCCCAGCCAGAAGCAGCCATACATGATCTGGATCAGGCGCGCAAAGAACGCCGCAAGCGTCATAATGCCCAACCGGCCCGCTCCGGTGTCGGCGATCCAAAACGGAGCGGCCATGAGCAGGCCTGCGGCCCCGTGAAAAGCCGCAATGCCGCGAGCATCGAAGGGCTCAAGGACCTTCACGCGCAGCGTCATACAGGCACTATACCAGTCGCGTGTGATGATCGAGACGGCCAGCCATTTCGCACCTTCTCGGGGGTTCGGTCGCAACTCGGAACGTCTTTCACTGCACCGCACCGCACCTGCACGTGTGTCGCGGGTCGCAGCGCCTGGCACCGCATTGTCATGCGGTGCTTGTTTCGCGAAGCGCGCGCAATACTGTCGAGCACCGCATGATAATGCGGTGCCTACCCCCGACACGGTGATCAGTATCATCCGTTTCTAATCAAGCGATGACGTGACCTCGAATCACGGGCACCGCACTCCATTGAACCAATCACCGCGCCACAGATTCACCGAGCGCAACCGAAATCCGTTCAATTGCGGCGCGCAAGTCTGCGACCTCCTTCTCCAACGCACTGATGCGTTGTGCGACTTCATCGCCGGGGGTTGAGGCATGCTGAGGAGCCGCTGTTACGGCTCTCGAGGAATTGGAAGAAATCGATGCCGATGTTGCCGTATCGTGGTGGGCGACGGCGGGCGCGGGGGCCGCGTCCAGCGGATGCAGGTTCGGGCAAAGCAGTTGCGCGTAGCGCGATGCGCGGTCGCCGGTGCCGGGGGCGGGCGGCAGTTGGCGGATCATCGGTTCGCGACCTTCGGGCCGCTGCATGAGGCTGTCGAGAATGTTCTTGACGATTTCCGTCGTCTCCAACGGGTGCATGCGCGAAGCCCGTCCGCGCAGTTCGCCGATGGTCTGCGGTCCGCGCAGGAGAAGTTCTGTCAATATCACCAGTTGATTGGTGTCGACTTGAAGAGTTTCGCGCGCGATGTGGCGAAACTTCTCCACCCGGCTGCCGCTGAGCATGACTTCGCGGGCCAAGCCCTTGGCGCGAAGGCTATCGATCGCTTGAAGGACTTGCTCATCGGTGAGATTCGTCACCGGTTCGCGGTTGTTCTTCTGATTGC
>CAMPIL010000008.1 GCA_946886375.1 uncultured Phycisphaerales bacterium | reverse complement strand
ACAGCCCAACAGCATTCTGAACACAGACGCAGGTTGTTCAGGATCGTGCGACGACGACTGTCCAGGCAATCACGAATGTGTCTGTTGCAGCTGCCCCACATTGGCGGTCGGCAGTCCTCCGGAATTTCCTTTGAAGGCGATGAACAAGTACTACATTACGCCTTCGATGTTCGAGGATGTGCGACAGCAGATCATCGCGTTTCTAAACGACTATAAACTGTCACATCCGCCGCTTGAATACGAACCGATTCTCGCCATCGCGACCACGCGAGGATTGCCTGCGGCAATCAGCATGAGTTTTGACGCTGTTGCCAATCACTCGGGCCAGTGCATTCAACGGAGTTTTGAGGCGGCCCTTGCGAGACTTGGGGTGCAGGGCACTCCGGGGCCGAATCCTTACAAGGGCAGGCTTGGCCGGAATTTTAAGTGGCTATTCTCACCCTGCGGCGGGCAGCAGCACCTGGCTGGGAAGATCTTCCTCGTCAGTCGACTTGATTCTGACGACGCAGACGCCGATGGCGACTACGCTGACGACGTCATCGCGCTACTGGAACGCTCGCAGAACCTTGTCGTGAATAAGTTCGGCGTGACCATTGTGTACGACAAGTTCAATAGTAGCGTGACCAGTGGGCCCGATACACCCACTGCTCGATACATGCGCGATCGTCGCTGGTGCGTGTACTACGAGACTGGGCCAAAGTTCCTCCATGGAGTGAACAATTCATCAAATGTCGATTGCGGCCAAGTCGAACCCCATTTTGAGGGGCTTTACAATTCCTGGCCGGAGCTTGCACACGTGACCTTGGGACGGAATCATCGCGTGTGCGGCGATGGTTCATACGACTGCGGCGAGCCGGTTTGCATGGATTACGCACGCTGGTATCAACCGCACCCGGCGGGATACTTTGAAAGCTTAGAATCTTGGAATGGCGTGGCGCTGCGCATGCCGGGCTGGCCTCCCGCGCCTGGCGGCAATCCCGGTGAAGGTTGGCAGCAAGGATCCGTTCTGCACTGGATTGCTGCCGGCGGATCGTTTACGTTGGGCCGCGTGAACGGCACGGGTGCCAATCGCAACGTGTTTGTAATTCCCAATCTGTATGAGCACAGCCTTTCCTGGGGCGAGGCTGTGTGGACGGGCCTCGAGCACAATTCAAATGACGACAAATACTTAACGCCTATTGGCGACCCTCTGGCACGCGTGACCGTGTACGATCCGGACGTCGATGCCAACGGAGTGATCGACGTGTTCGACGTGCAGTTGGTTGTCGCTGGTGAGTTCGACATCAACGAAGATGGAATCGTGGATGAGGATGACTTGCAACTGGTGACGGATGTGTACGGCCGCAGCGCGTGGGAGCTACCCGAGGAATTACCCGGCAACGAAAAGCTGGTTGCCACAGACATTCCTGCGAGCCCCTGCGGCGACGTGAACCGCGATGGTACGGTGAACGATATCGACTTGGGATTGATCGACAATCATATTGAAACTGCGGATTGCCCCGGCTTGGATATCAATCGCAACGGGATCGTCGATCTCGTTGACCGCGCCGTCGTCGAGGATCATATGCCAATCGGGCAAAATGGATCGTGGTGCATCGGCGACGTCAACTTGGATGGCGTGATAAACGCGAGCGACATCAACGTCATGAATTTGTACCTTTTTGCGCACAATTATGTTGTGACACCGGATAATCCGGATTGGAACGCAATTTACAACATCAACTGCGATGGGATCATCGACCGGCTTGACTTCGTCCGCCTGCAAAGCCTCTATTTGAGTGGCCAGATTTGTCCGCCGTCAAATTAGCGCCGCTTGCGATTTGGTCGGAATCCGAGCAGCATCAGAATGAGTGTTGCCGATGGAGCCGGAAGGGAAGTAAAAGCGACGTCAGCCGTGGAGACAAATGGCGCGTCAAGTGATCTCCAGCTGAGTCCGATGGACCCATGCACGTGCTCTCCAGCATTGACCACCAATTGCATGAGAAGCACGCGCCTATCTGTGTCGTTGCCGTTCACGCGGTAGTTTGCGAATCCTTGCTGAACATCGCCAAACAGTAAGACTCCACCGGGACCTGTCCATTCATTGGATCCATTGGTGATGAACAGGGGTGTGAGGGCAAACGGGGTGGTGTAATCCGTGAAGCCTGGCCCCTGAATTCCGTACAACACACCGATGGTCATGTAGGTGTCCCAGTCAGCTGGGGTACCGGAGGCGAAGGGGGCGAGATCGCCCGTTAAGTCGTTTGGGATATTTGTGAATCCGCTACCGGGGGTGCCGTCCTGAGTGACATTCCACACGCCACCGAAGCCCCATCTGGCCAGTCCTGTGCCCCACGACGCCACCACGTCGGTTGGCTCTGTGAACTCGGCGTACACGCGATAAATCCACCGCGGCGGCCCCGGCGGAGCAACGCCCGTTCCGCCTGGCTCTTCGCGGAAGACACGCAAGCCGGCAAGCTCGGCATTTGCTGGAGATGCCATGGTCACCGCGCCCATCGCACACAGCACTGCCCGTTTCGCCTGAATCATGGTGAAAACCTCCAGAATCGCCGCCTATTCAGTGTACGACTTGATCCGCAGGCTGCAAGCACAATTGCGATTTGGCGGACACGTTGCCTGGCGAACCTCGAATTCCGGGCGCGAAATGGGACGCGTCGGTTGAAACGATCCAGCCGTTCGCGCCCTCGCCTGAGTTAAAAAAGCACGACCCTCCACAAGGGTAGGGTCGTGCCGCTAGGGGGATGTGTCGGTCACTGCTTCGGTTCGCTGCGTCTTCGGGGCGCCGCGGCCGGGGTGTCCTGGTCAGGTTCAATGTTTCATGAAACGCATCGCGACAAGAATCTTCATCGTTGAATGATCCCGGGCTTCCTGTTTCAACTTGCCTTGAACGTCGATCACGCCCGTCACCCTCACAAAGTTTCTGGCGTGCTGCTCACGACTCCTCATTCATACTTCAGGACTGACACACGTGCCAGCCCAAGCAGGGAAATGTGCAAGAGACTGTACCGCAACCGACGGTGCACGTGGCAGCAATCGCCCAGGTTTTCAGCAATCCATCCAAGCGCAGGACGCACCACGCAGGCGTGAACCGATACATTCCGCAAAGTTTGCCTGTTTTCACTTCAGGCGATCAAGTCCAAGTATCCACTGCCTCGCCGCTTTTTACTGGCGATTTGGCCTGCCCATCGGGCCTGTGCATGCCTGCGGTCTTGGGGAAGTGTTCGCCCCGCCAACTGTCGGGGTAGGCGGGGTCATCCATTTCCAGCGCGGCCTCGGTCGGGAACAGCGGCCGGAACGTATCGCACATCACCGCCAATTCGTTGGTTTCCTTCGCGCCCAATGACGCCTCCACCGTGCCCGGGTGCGGACCGTGCGGAATGCCTTGCGGGTGCAGCGTCAGCGAACCGACTTCGATTCCCTTGCGGGCCTTGTAGTTGCCTTCCACGTAGTACAGCACCTCATCGCTGTCGAGGTTGGAGTGGTTGTACGGCACGGGAATCGCCTGCGGATGAAAATCCAGCAGCCGCGGGCAGAACGAGCAGATCACGAAATTGTGCGCCTCGAACGTCTGGTGCGTGGGCGGCGGCATGTGGTGCTTGCCCACGATCGGGCTGAAGTCATCGATGTTGAAAATGTACGGGTAGTAGCAGCCATCCCAACCCACGACATCAAGCGGGTGATAGTCGTAGATGTAACCGTGCACCATGTCGCGGGCCTTGATGCGCACCTCGAACTTGCCGGCTTCGTCGTACGTGAGCGGCAACTGCGGCAGGCGAAGATCGCGCTCGCAGTATGGGGCATGCTCAAGAAACTGGCTTGTCTTCTTCGAGATGTAGCGCGGCGGGGGGCCGATGTGAGAGCCGTTGGCGGTTTCAATCACGAGAAAGCGCGGGTGTTCGCCGTTGTTGGCCCCCGGATTGTCAAACGCCATGCGATACGTCACGCCCTTGGGCATGAGGATGTAGTCCTTGGGCCCGAACTTCAGCGTGCCAAAGGCGCTGTACACCGTGCCCGAGCCCTGATGGATGAAGATGCACTCATCGCCCATCGCGTTCTTGTAGTGGTAATTCATGGGCTCAGCGGGCACGCAGACAGACATCTCGCAGTCAGCGTTGCCAAACAGCACGACGCGCCCGGTGACGGGGTCGCCTTTGGGCTTTCGACCGCCGGACTTGACGTGCCGCATGCGCATCACACTGGTCTCAACGTACTCGGGCTTGGTGGAGTACATCGCCTTCCACCCGGTGACCTGCGTGGGCGGGTGGATGTGGTAGAGGGTGGAGGTGGGGCCGACAAAGCCTTCGGTGCCGAAGACCTCTTCGGAATAGAGCGCACCGTCAGGCCTGCGGAACTGGACATGGCGCTTGGGCGGGAGTTGGCCGAGTTTGGAGTAGTAGGGCATGGATCAACTCGCGGATGAGGGTGAAGCGAACAAGGAATTGTAGCCGGTCAATCAACACGATTGGAACCTGTTTGCTCACTGTTCATATTGCGCGGCGGCTCACACCGGCGGATGACCGCTGCTCGCCGCGCTGGCGTCTATGGAAAAAGAAGCCACAGCCTCCAGCCGAGACTCCCTTCTCTCGCTGCCGCTCTGTATCGCGAGGAACACCAATTCCCGTCAGGGAATCTGGCATGTAGCCTTCACGCACTCATCATCAGCATCGAGCCACGGGCGCGTATACGGCTCATGTTCAAGGTCTTCGGTGGCGTAATCCATGCAGTCCTGCACGTCCTGATCCAGCGTTTCTGGCTTCGGACACGGGCCCCAATTGTTGATGATCGCAAGCAGATCATTGACGTCAACTTTGTCATCGTCATCGAAGGGCGTGACATCGGTCCGACAATTCTCCACGCAGAATAACGTATTCGAGCAAACCTCCACGTGGACACCGCCCACGAATCAATCACCGCAAGCAGCTTGATGACATTGACCGCACCATGGTCATCAATATCGTACTTGCAACTGCGGTGTCCGACCTCTGGGCCGATGCATGCGTGGATTAAACTATCGATCCACTCAGCGATCCCCAATAGATCTTGTTCATGGTCTCGCTGTTGACCCGACAGTGCCTAAACCTACCGAAATGCCGTCTACCGTTGTAATCTCGTCAAACCAGGCGCCGATCAGACCTAGTTTGACCGAAATATGCTCATTTCCTGTCCCGCCGGAACTTTCGACGTTGCTTGTCGATGCGTGGTCAGGTCCGATGCGAATTCGGTTTCCCACGGATTGGAACTCATCGAGCGTGAAATCCCTGCCAAGCACCATCCATAGAGCCGTACCGTCGGTATTTTCAGCGCCAGAATTGGTGACACTCACGGTGTCAGCATAAAAACGATAGCCGTGAGCGCCGTAGGCATCGGTGACTTGGCATCCATTGATTGAGACGCCGTAATCGCAACTGGCGTATACGCCGTACCGGACATTCTGCATGTTGAGATTATCTACACTTATCGTGTGCACGCTGCTGCTGGCGACCTCAATTGCAAATGAGACCTGGCTCACGTTCAAGTTGGAGATCGTAATATTGTACGCACTTCCTCTAATAGCAATCGCTTTGGGCGGTGAAATCACACCTCCGCTGGGGACGTCACAAATTTGGTCATCGCACGTACCCCCGGTGGGGTTATGCCATTCCTGACACAACGTGTAGTTTGTGGTAATCGACCGCGCGCCGCTACCACTGCCGCCAATCACAATGTCGTGCGCAGTTCCGCCAATCGTGATCATCTCGGGTAAGAAACAAATGCTGCCGCTGGATGCGCCGTACCACTTCAAAGTTCCATCAATCGTAATGTGCAAGCCACTGTGATCACCATTCAGTTCAATGGTATCACACAAATTCAGTGTGGTTTGATCGTCGATGATGATGTGACTGCACGTTCCATTCGTGGCGTAGCAGTCGAGCGCATCCATGAGTTGCTGCTGGCAATGGACATAGCACGTCGAGGTGCACGAAAGAGTGCCGGGACAACTCTGGCCACTGCACGTCGTCTGGGCGAGACTTGGTGGTGACAGCAGTGCCGCTAAGAGAAATGCTGCGAAAAATACGACTGGGAGGAGAACGTGACGCATAGCAGCCTCCTTTCTGGGCATCAGCCCCAATGTTGGACGACGAGCAACAAATCCAAGTGATTGACCACGCTGTTGTGATCCAGATCGGCGGGAATGAACACGGATGGGTTGGGACCTGGCCCCCAGGAGTTGATCACGATAAGGAGGTCAACGACATTGACCACGCCATCCTGATTCACGTCGCCCAGAAGTGGGGGAAAATCGGTGAATTCAAATGCCCCCATGTCGACAATGACTTGCGCTTGCGGTGGATAGCCCGTGTTTGGCGTGGCGGGGTCATTCACACGGCGCGGCGCGCCATCGAGATCGATTGGCAACGGCTCGGACGTATTGCCTTCGCCATCCAGATCAAATTCATCCGCGGGCAGCGCGCTATTGTCGCCCGCGTCGATGCACGGCGAGCCTGGCGCGAGTCGCAGATCGTCGTCTTCCGTGCCAGCAACGCCGTCGGGGCCAAGCAGATTGCGGAACATGGGATCAGCGCTAATGTTGCCGGTACCCGGCCAGCCGTTGGTGACATTGCAAAAAACCAGATCAACCAACCCGACGACCTCGCCTGGATGATTATTCCACAGCACGCAATTGCGAGCCGTGACCGTGCCCGACGGAACAAATGGTCCGCGAATGGTCGAAATCGCGCCGCCATTGTCGTCCACACTCGTGTTGTTGGTAAACGTGCAGT
Source organism: uncultured Phycisphaerales bacterium (assembly GCA_946886375.1). The sequence goes on along the minus strand of CAMPIL010000008.1, from coordinate 16,244 downwards.
TCGTGAACGACATGGTTTGATTGCCTTCGATCCACGCGGCTCCACCACGCCACGACAAATTGCTGTCAAACATGCAGTTGATGAATTCAGCCCGCGCGCATACCTGCAATCCTGTCGTGTGCGTGCATGCGCCAACAGTTCCGCCGCCATCGGTGAAGACCGAATAGTTGCCGATGAATGTACAGTTGATGATGGTGCCGCCGCCCCAAAAGGCATTGCCCGCATAACCGGCAGTGACGTTGCCAATGAAACGTGAATCAATGATCGTCACAATGCCGCGCACCGCGCCGCCCGTGTCGGCACGGTTTCCTCGGAAGGTGCAGTTGATGACCGTCGGAAACCCGTAAATGGCGCCTCCGTCCTCCTGCGAAAAATTGTCGATGAATTCGCAATCGATCATCATCCCGCCTCCGTTGATTGCGCCGCCGTGGCTATCGGCCGAATTGTTCTGGAAGAGACATCTTTCAAAGTACCCGCCAGAGGCGCCCGCTCCGCCCGCAGCAAAGCGGGCCCGATTGTTAAGGAATTCTGAATCAAAGACTTTTCCGCCATACAGGCCGCCGCCGAAATTTACTGGGCCATTGACTTCATTCTGAATGAAACGGCAGAATCTGACCTCTGCATCGGAGCCGTGCAGATACGCTCCGCCACCCCATGGCGATCTATTCGCCTGGAACATGCAGTTGGATAGGTTGAGACGGCCCGTGTCGCAATACAAACCGCCGCCACTATCCGTAGGACTGTTGCCGTCCGGGATACCATCCGCTCCTCGAATGAGGAGACCCTCGATCGTCGTCAACACATCGGAACCCACCAGAATACTAATCCGGTAGCTGTTGTCGTCGTAGCCCTGAAACTCGCCCGCCGGGCCGTCGTTGCCGAGCAGATCGCCGGTCAGAATCGTGGGAAACGTGTGCCAATCGCGTTTGTCCGGGTCATTGCTCATCAGCCCGGCATATCCACCGCGTAGCGCGATCCCGTCAGGAATCGTAAACACCGCGTTGCGATTGCCCGGCGTTTGGTTCGCACCTTGATCTGGCTTGTAGGTCCCCTGCGCCACACGGATTTCCATCACGGCAGTCTGGGGATTAGCCGCGTACGAAAGCGCGTCCTGCAAATAGCGAAACGCGCTCTGCCATGATGCCCCTTCGCCGCCCGAGGGTGCATCGTCATCAACATAAAGCACACCGTGTTGAAATTGCGTGCTCTCGCGCGGCCCCATGCCCAGTGGCGCGAGGCACAATGAGAGGCAAATCGCAAAGGCCGCAGCGATTCTGCCGCTGACAGTGGAAGATTGTGCAAGCATCGACGTCTCCGCGGCAGGTGCTTACCCGCTGGGTGGAGCTTACGGCGACAATCGAGCACAACAAGAGGAGTAGGCAACGAGGCCGGCTGTTTAGGGCGGATTCCTGAGGACCTCTGGGAGGTCATGAGGAGCACGTGATTCTCATTTTGAAACGTGGGGGCATTTTCAAGCGGTGAGAATCCATCGCCAATGTGATGCAGGCGGATCACCTCTGGCCGAGCAGTTTCTTCCAGAAAGTAACAGCGCGTCTCATCGCGTCAAAATCATGGGAAAGGCGCGTGCATGTTGATCACATTCTTATGAACGGCATGTTACGCCGTCCGCCGCATCATCGGCCGCGTCTTGGACCGTTGTGCCGCCACCTTGAATCCCGCCTTTTCGTAGCACGCCACCAGCCCTGTCCACGCAAACGCATCCGGCATTCTGTCGGTGTACGGCGTCACCGGATACGCCTCAACGATCCTGGCCCCCTGGCCCTTGGCATGCTTCACCGCGGCGCGGATCAGCTTCGATGAAAGACCCTGCCTGCGATACTCCTTCGCGATGAACAGGCAGGAAATAGACCAAACGGGTTTGGCATCGATCGCTTGGAAGATGCGCGACCGCTCCAGCGTCACGTACACCTCGCGCGGCGCAATAGCGCACCAGCCGATTGGCTCCCTGCCCGCGTAGGCCAGCACGCCCGGTTGATCGCCGCCGGTGATGATCTTTCGCAAGGCTTTGCGGTTGCCTTCGCCTTTGTTCTTGTTGAATTCCGAGCGCGGGAGCCGCCAGGTCATGCACCAGCACCCGCCGCATGCCCCGCGTTGGCCGAACAGTTTTTCCACGTCGGTCCAGCGGTCAGGCGTGGCGGGATGAAACTCGATTTTCAGCCGGTCGACCATGGCACGATCATACTTGACCGGCGGCGGGTAAAGTGGGAGATCAGCATTCAGTGGTCAGTGGTCAGTGGTTACTGGTTCGTGAGATTGACGCGCTTGCAGGCTGGCAGAGTGGTTGAGCAATTCACTTCAGAATGTTTTCTCGCACACAATTCGCATCCGCCCAACCGCTGGCTCGTAACCCCTGATCACGAATCCCTGTCCCTTCCCAATGGAATACACCCGCGACGATCTTCGAGTTGGCGAACTTCTGGCGCCGGAGTTCATTGAACTTCTGGATCAGAAGCGCACCGCCGAAGCGCGTGCGGCGCTGGTTGATCTGCTGGAGCCGCAGGTCGCCGACGTGTTGATCGCGTTGCCGCCGCAGCACATGGCCCTGGCGTTCCGGTTGTTGCCGCGACAGAAGGCCGCGGATGTCTTCACGCTGTTGCCGGAAGATCAACAGCAGGCGCTGCTGGAGGAGATGACGCACGAGCAGTTGGCGTTGCTGTTTGATGAGATGCCGCCGGACGATCGCGCGCAACTGTTCGAGGAAATGCCCGGCCAGGTCGCGGCAAAAGTGCTCGCGCTGATGAACCCCGCCGAGCGGCGCAAGACGCAGATCATCCTGGGCTATCCGCTCCAGAGCGTCGGCCGCATCATGACGCCGGACTATCTCACCGTCCGCCCGGAATGGACGGTGCAGCAGGCGATGGACCACATCCGCCGTTACGGCCGCGACGCTGAGACCATCAACACCCTGTACGTCGTCAACGAAATGGGCATTCTGATTGATGACATCCGCCTGCGGCAACTTCTGCTGACGAATCCCCAGCAAACGATCGAATCTCTGATGGACAATCACGTCGTTTCGCTCTCGGCGACGCACGATCGCGAAGAGGCCGTGAACGTGATGAACCGCTACGACTTTCCCGTGCTGCCGGTGGTCGATTCCGGCGGCGTGCTCGTGGGCATCGTCACGTTCGACGATGTGGCTGACGTCGCCCAGCAGGAAACGACCGAAGACATTCAAAAACTCGGCGGCGTGCAGGCGCTGGAAGAGCCGTTCGTCAGCGTGCCGTTGTTCGAACTCATCCGCAAGCGCGGCGTGTGGCTGACGATTCTGTTTCTGGGAGAAATGCTCACCGCGTCGGCGATGTCGCTGTACGAGCACGAAATCGCCAGCGCGGTGGTGCTGGCGCTGTTCCTGCCGTTGATCATCTCCAGCGGCGGAAACACGGGTTCGCAGGCCGCCACGCTTGTGGTGCGGGCGCTGGCGGTTGGGGAAGTGCGCATTCGCGACTGGTGGGTGGTGCTGCGGCGCGAGATCGCATGCGGCGCGGTATTGGGCCTGTGGCTGGGAGTCATCGGAATGGGCCGCGTCTTTCTCTGGCATCTTGCCGGCTGGCGCGATTACACGGCCCACTATCAACTGGTCGCCATCACCATTCTCATTTCGGTTCTGTTTGTGGTGATGTGGGGAACGATCGTCGGCAGCATGCTGCCGATTCTGCTGCGCAGATTGAAGTTCGATCCCGCCACCAGTTCGGCCCCCTTCGTCGCCACGCTGGTGGACGTGACGGGCGTGATCATTTATTTCACCACTGCTGCGTACTTGCTTCGCAACACGCTGCTGATGCAGCCGTGAGAATTTCCAGTCGAATTCTTGATTGGGCGGCCACCCGGCGATTGCTGTGGCATAATGGAAAGCGGAGGCGGCTGCCATGTTCATGCTTGCGAAAGGATTGTTGATAGCCGGTGCGCTGCTGGCGGTATCCGCTTCGGCTTCCGCGGTCACCGTGTGCGGATTGAACGAAGCGATTGACCTGACGCGCTTGGAGCCGCTTCCGTTCGGCGGCGAGGTCCTGGGCATCGGCCCTGAAGGCGGACAGATCATCGGCGCAACCTTCGACGTCACCTTCACCGCCACCGGTCAATTTGACGCAGCCGACCTTGGCGTGTGGCTGGTGCTGAATCTTCATTCCGGCGGCGCGGCGTTCGGCTTCACCGGCGCGCAACTCTCGTGGCAAGGTCAGGGAACCTTTACCGCGCACTTGGAGAGCAACGCCCTGAACGGGTATATCAATTCCTTCGGCAATCCATTCTCGACATGGTTCATCGACATGGCCAATCTCAACCCCGGCAACGGCCCGATCACGGGATCGTTTGATGAACTCGTCTTCAAGTTGATCTATGCGCCGTGCCCGGTTGGCGACATCAATCACGATGCCTCGGTCAATGTGAACGATTTGTTGACGGTGATCAACGCGTGGGGCTCGTGCCCGGCCGCACCTGCGGAATGCCCCGCCGACATCACCGGCGATGCGCAGGTGAACGTCAGCGATCTGCTCGCGGTGATCAATCACTGGCAGACGTTCTGCCCGAATTGCAAGTGATTCATCAGCGCGCGGCGCGATACTTCTTCCACAGCCAATCCGCCAGCCGCACCGGCGGATTCAGCGCGGCCGTCAACGGTTTGAGCGCCGGGCGCAGCACCGGCAGAGTTTCCCACCGCCTTCGCAACGAACGAAGTCCCATCGCGCGCACCACGCCGTTGCGCGTCAAACGATGCGTGGCGTCAATGATCGCGAAGCGCATGGTCTGGCCCGCCATCAGGTCGGTCATCATGTGAATCTGGTGTTGGGCTTCCGGGCCGACCCATCGCTCGCCCCAGCGCATGGGAACGTGACTGTAATCGTGGTTCTGATGAATCGCGCGAATCACTGCAGAGGCGTCGATGACCGGGATGCCGTGCCGCCGCGCGTCGTAGATCACCCAGTTGTCCCAGCCGGGCCTGCCGACGACAAACGGCGGGAGCGAGTCGATCACACCCCGCCTCGGGAACACGAAATAGTCGATCCCCCACAGCGAATGCGGCTTGCCCTGCTCGCGCACGCGGCGGTTGAGTTCATCCTGCCAATCCACCTGATCGAAACTCAGTGGCTCTGCGATGTCCAGGTCCCATCGCTGCCCAACCAGCAGGAACTTGGGTTTCTCGATCTTGCCCAGCGCCTGCACGAAATCATCCAGCAGCATGATGTCGGCGTTGATGTAGCACAACAACTGCCGATCGCTGGAGTTTGCAACTGCCTCAAAGGTGGAATGAAGGTACGGCGTGCCGTAGTCATTGCGAGCCAGATCGGGCAGATGCCCTACACAGAGTTCCGCAGCGATCTCGGCGACGCCCGGCTCATCGCCGCACAACACGATGTCCGGGCGCGGACACAGCCGCGTCCAACTTGTGATCGCGTTGCGTTGGATCACGCCGATGTGACCGATGAAGGGCTTGGGAATTGTGAAGATTGTCAACGACGGCACGCCAGGCTGTTCGACGTGCGCACCACCCTGCGGCTGAAGCGCCCGGAAATTCAGGGGATCGGGCTCGCCTTGGCCGTTGACGAGTGGTGGTCCGCGAAGGTTTGTGATCTGACGGGCGATCATGCCGGTGTATCCATCGCGCCGCACCCGCCAAATCCAATAAGAAGCCTGACGCAAAGCATAGCGCTCCGCATTCGGGCTCTGGTCATCATCACTTGAACCTATTGCGAGGTCTTCGGCCAGCGCATCCATCCACTGGCCCATGAGCGCAGCAAATCAGGTTGGCTTTCCAAAGGATGACCGCGCCTGCTCGACATCGGCGCATGTTGAAAAGAGATGATTGACCTTGCTCAACTCCAGCAATTGGCCGATCAGCGGACTCAACCCGCTGAGCCTGATCTCACCGCCGGCGAGTTTCACGGCGTTGCGCAGGCGCAGCAGCATGCTCAGGCCGAAACTGGACAGAAAATCCAACTGGCTGCAATCGACAATGATCTTGCGATGCCGGCCAGCCTCGATTTCGGACTGCAGGCTTTGAATGAGCGCTTCAGTGGCATCGTCGTTGATGGTGTGGTCAGCGTGGATGACACAGATTTCCCTGTCGGCGGTGTGCGGTTGAGCGTTCATGAGTGCAGATTGTAACCAGCCGGGTGGGCAAGCGGGGCTGGCTACTCGCTGACCACTTTCATCGCAACGAGGTCCTGCACATCAACCAGGCCCACGGGCTTTCCGTCGTGGTCGAGGACGGGAATTTCATCCAGCCGCCGCTCTCGCACCAGCCGCACCGCGTCGCGCACGAGGTCATCCACCGTGAGGTGTTGAGGCCGGGGCGTCATGACATCTCGAATGGTGCGGTTCATGCCGTCGGCGTCGTTGATCATCAGCCGGCGCAGGTCGCCATCGGTGAAGATGCCGGCGAGGCGCTGGTGCTGATCGACGACGAGGATCGCGCCCGCACGCCGATCGCCGCGCGTCTCCTCGCAGGCCTGTCGAACGGTCATGTGATCGGGAATCACGGGCAGGTTTTCGCCGACGCGGAAGCGCAGCGCCTCGGTGATTTTGCGCAAACCGACGCCCAGCATTCCGCCGGGATGATGCTTGTGAAAATCATCCTCGCCGAAGTTGCGGCGACGCGAAAGCGCCAGCGCCAGCGCATCGCCGATCGCCAGCATGGCGGTGGTGGAAGCGGTGGGGGCGAGATTGAGCGGACAGGCCTCGGTGACATCTCCCACGCTCACGTGCACATCGCACAGCAGCGCCAGCGCGGTCTTGGGCCCGCAGGAAATCCCCAGCGTTCGCACGCGATCTGATTTGAGAATCGCAGCAAGATTGACCACTTCCTCGGTCTGGCCGCTGTACGACAGCAGCAGCACGACATCGCTGCGGCGGAACTTGCCCAAGTCGCCGTGAATCGCCTCGGCTGGGTGCACGAAGTGTGATGGCTGGCCGAGGCTGGCAAAGGTGGCCGAAATCTTCGCGCCGATCTGCCCGGACTTGCCCAGGCCTGCGACAACCACGTGGCCCTGACACGATTCGAGCAGATTCACCGCATCGGTCCACGCCTGGGTTTCGCCATCGGCTGTTCGCTGCGCGATGCGCAGAATCGCCTGGGCTTCCGCGCGCAGACACTCAGCGATGAAGGTGGCTTCTTCGGTGTGCGGTTGAACAGACAGGGGATTCATTTGGTTTGAATCATTGTAACCAATTCGAACTCCCAGCCGCCCGGCCGCGCCCGACGAATCCCGCGGATATGATGTCCTCATGCCGCTGCAGGAAGATTACCAAATCACGCTCGATGCCTTTCGTGGCCCGCTGGACCTTCTGCTGTATCTCATCCGCCGCGCTGAGGTCGATGTCCACGACATCCCCATCGCGCAGATCACCGACCAATACCTGGCGTTCCTGCGGCAGTTGGAGGACATCGACATTGATGTGGCCGGCGAGTTCCTCGTGATGGCCGCGACGCTCATCGAGATCAAATCGCGGACGATCGCGCCGGTTTCCAAGACAGGCGATGAGTCTGGAGACACAGGCGAGGTCGCCAGCGTGACCGATTCGTCCGATCCGCGTTACGAACTGGTGCAGCAACTGCTCGCCTACCAGAAGTACCGCATCGCGTCGGATGAACTGGAAACGCGCCGCATCGCGTTTCTGAACCGTTATCCCCGTCGGCCGGCGAAAGTCGATGTCGCTCCACCGCGCGCAAATCGGGCTGTGAGCGACATCGCTGAACATGCGGAAAAAATCGATTCGCGCATCGAAACCGAATCCCAGTCCGCCCAAGACGAATCGGCCGAAACCGAGCATGAATCCGTCGAACCCATTGAACTGGAACTGGAAGATGCGCACCTGTTCGATCTCGCTGAGGCGTACGAGCGCATCATGGAGTCGATTGACTTCGGCAGGCTCGGCGATCACAAGGTCGAGATCGACGACACGCCCATCGCGCTGCACCAGGAAGATTTGCTCGATCGCCTGAACCGCTCAAGTGTGCGGCGATTGACGCTGCAGGAAGCCTTTGAAGGCGCAAACATCGGACAGCGCATCGGCCTGTTCATGGCCACCTTGGAACTCGTCCGCCTGCGCCGCGTCACCGTCGTTCAGCCGGAAATCGACAGCCCCATCGAATTGGCGCTCAATGAAGATCCCGGCGAGGCGCTGGTGATCGAGACCGATGAAATCGCGCATTACGGTGAACAGGCGCAGCAAGCCCACGCCGAGCCATAACCCCGGGCAATCCGAAACTCCTGATTCACCGCAGCGGCGCAGAGGTCGCAGAGAGTGCAATCCAGAGGATTGATTCTCCTCCGCGTCCTCAGGCCTCTGCGGCAACGATGATCATTTGAGGCTCTGCGACAAGTCTACAGCCCGATCAGACGGGCAGGCCCGCGGCTTTGCGCAATTCGCTCAATTCGCGATCGGTCAATTCTCGCCACTGCCCCGGTTGCAGGCCCTTCAATTTCAGCGGGCCCAATTGCACGCGCCGCAGTTTCTTCACAGGATGCCCCATGGTCGCCATCATGCGGCGGATCTGGCGGTTGCGGCCTTCACCCAATTCCATCAGCAATCGCGTGCGATCGCGATCGCGCTTGAGCAGCGTCAGTTTCGAACGTGCGGTGCGCGAAGCGCCCTTGGGTGCGCGGCCGGCTTTGCGGTCAGGCAAAAACAAGCCGCGTTCGAGTTTGGCGACTTGATCATCATCCAGCGAACCGCCGACGCTGACTTCGTACAATTTGTGAACTTCATGCCGCGGATGCGTCAGGCGGTTGGCCAGTTCGCCATCGTTGGTCAAGAGCATCAAGCCGGAACTTTCCATGTCGAGCCGGCCGACGGGGTAGAGCCTTGTTCTGGAAGGGTGATCGACCAGGTCGATGGCGAGCGGCCGACCATCGGGATCGCTGTTGGTGCTGACCACGCCTCGTGGCTTGAAGAGCATGATGTAAACGTGCGGCTCCTGCGTCTTGATGCGCCGGCTGCCGACGGTGATGTGATCTTTGACGGGGTCCACCCACGCCGGAAGTGTCTGCACGAGGTGACCGTTGACGCGCACCTCGCCGGCCGCGATGAGTTCCTCGCAGTGACGTCGTGAACCGACGCCGGCCTCGGCCAGGATCTTCTGCAGCCGCGGACCGCGCGAATCATCGGTGAATTCATGCGGGGTGGCGCCGCCTCGTTTGCGCCGTGACGGCCGGGTTATCGGCTCCTGTCCCCAGCCGGTGGAGCGCTTGGGCCTTTTCGACGCATTGACGCGGGATTTGGACATACCTGTGATGGTAACCTCTTGAATGACCTTGCGTCGGCGGCGCTTCGGGCATGAAATCCACTAGATCGCCCCACGATCATCATTCGATAGAGTGGAGGCGACAGGAGTTTCTTCTCATGATCCGCACTCGAATTCAACAGTCTGTTGAATGGCTCAAGCACGTCATTACCCAGCCGCGCGAGGAACTGGACCGTTGGCAGTACGCCGTCCGGTTCTCCTATGAGTTGGCTGTGCACGGTTGGAAGGCGCTCAACCGCGACAACGCGCCGCAAATGGCGGCCGCGCTGGCGTTCCGCACGCTCTTTGCGCTGCTTCCGGTGGTTGTGGTGTCCGCTGTGCTTGTCAACGCGATGCAGGGTCCGGAACAGTTCGGCCGAATGGTGCATTGGGTGATCAACGTGCTGGGGCTGGACTCCATCCGTGTCGCGGCACAAGGGGCGCCCGAGGCCGGCACGATTGCGCTGGGCGACACGGTGGAATCCTTGGTCCAGAAAATGGCCAGCATCAACCTTGCCGCACTTGGATGGATCGGCTTGGCCATCGTCATCTATGCGGCGATCAGCCTCATGGTGACCATCGAGAACAGTTTCAACGCGATTTACGGCGCGCCGGAAGGCCGCTCATGGTGGAAGCGCATTCCGACCTATTGGCTCGTGCTGACGCTGGGACCGCTGTTCATCGGCGTGACGCTGGTCGTCGACAACAAGTTCGCGGACTTCATCGCGCAGGTCGAAACGTGGCGATGGGTGTTGTCTGGCGCGAAACTCGTGTGGGGATTCTGTGTTGCGTGGCTGTTCATCTTCGTCATCTACCGACTTGTCCCCAATACGGCAGTCACAAATCGCGCGGCGATGATCGGCTCTTTCGTCGCAGCGCTGTTGCTGCAGATCGGAAAGGGAATGCTGGCGGTATATTTCGGCAACGCAGTGGCCTGGGGCAACATCATCGGCACGCTGGGCGTCATTCCGGTCGTGATGTACTTCATCTACCTGATGTGGCTGGTCATTCTCTTTGGTCTTGAAGTCAGCGCGACCATTCAGCGCGTGCAGGGTCTGCACCTGGAGGAACTCAAAGACCTCAAGGAGAAGCAGCCGCAGACTGGCCTGCTCGATCCGGCTTCGGTGGTGACCGTGATGGAATTGTCCGCAGAGTGCTTTGTGGTCGGCAAGCCCATCACCATGCGCGAGATCGCCGATGAAGTCGCGCTGCCCGAATCGATCGTCAACCGCATGGTCGATCGACTGGTTCGCGAAGGATTCCTGCACCGTGTTGAGGGCATCGAAGGGGCGGTGAGCCTGGCCCGTGTGCCCGATCAGATCGGAGCTGAGCGGCTGATTGAACTGGGCTACGAACTCGTGGATGAAGGCAACGTGGGCAGGCAGTCCACGCTCGTGCTGCGGCTCCGTGAGGCCCAGCGGGCCCTGGCCCGGCAGGCCACCATGGCCAGTCTGCTGTCCAATGGCCAGAGCAGATCTGGTGACAATCAAGTTTCGGCCTGCTGATGGCCGATAACTCTGCTGGTCGCGGAGGCAGATGTTCGGCTCGCGGCCCGGAGACCCGCCATGCCTGCGAGTCCATCGCCGCAGGACGCTTGCCGCACCACTCGCCCTGCCCGGGGCGACATTCAGTCTGCGCCACAGAGTTCAGACAATTCCGCATCCTCGCCGTTGAAAATTCATCGCGTGGTGAGCGTTTCGCCACACGCCGTTGAGGCCCCGCCCGCCTCTGCCAGTTCTGTTTCGCGCGAAGTTCAGGCCGATCCGCAGGAGGCCGTCGCCGAACTTCGCGATGTCATTGCACAGGCTCACGCCGCCGCGGAGAGAATTGAGAGAACTCTCGGTCAAGCCGGCGCAAGCCCTGTGCAGCCGTCCAAGGTGCTCACGCAGTTGCAGGAGCGGTTGCAACTGAGCGCGCAAATGCTCAAGGCGTTTCAAACCCAGATCACGCGCATTGAAATGTCGCTTGCGGAGTTGAAGTCGCAGGAGAAAAAGGCGCAAGTCGCCGAGTCGCGCGCCCAGCAGCGGCTCACCGACATGGATGCGCGCCTGGCAGCCGCCGAGCAGCGATTCAAAGCGAGATTGGACGCGCTGGCGCAGGAGGCTTGGCAGAGTCTTGAGCGACGGATGGCCGAGCGCATCACTGCGACATCATCGTCCTCGCTCGAACACGCCGACAACCGGATGAGCAACGACCTGGCCAGTCTGGCGTCGGCAATACAGGAGTTCGCGCTGCGATTGGCGGACATCGCCGCACCGCGCGCAGCGGATTCGTCCAAATCGCCTTCGCTGTCCGCCGAACCTGCGGCGTGTGAGCCCGCACCGGAGCCTCCGGCTGCGCAGGTCGTGCTGGGGCCTTCGCTGCGGTTCCAATCCTGGGCCGGCACCGCGTGAGTGAATGAAATGAATGCAGCGTGGGGACGTGGCTGAACGTCACATGCGGCGTGCGATTGCGTCCCCACGCCCGCAAGTCCACCGACAGTTCGGGCGTAATACATTGAGTTTTCGCTAAAAGTGAATCTCTCCCATCGCAATGATCATGTGGAAGGCCGGCGAGATGGCAGCTCGGTGAGTGGCAGGCCGTCACGAGCAATTGCCGCGGGCGAATGTCCGCACCCGCTCGCAATCCTTTCGGGATGTTGCTGCGAGGGCACTCATTTGCGGGGATTCATACATTGTGTTTTAGCTAAAAATGATTTTCTCCACCATCGTCGATCATGTTGGAGTTCGGCGATTTAGCGGCTCGTCACGAGCAATTGCCGCGAACAACTGCGTGCGTCCATCCGCAATTCATCGAGCGAGTCGCTTCAACCGGAATGCGGCGACTCGTCATTCCTTCGCCCGCTCCCGGTCACTCCCGGAATGCGCGGGAACGACTCGGTCGCCACATGTACATGGGAACCGCTCTAGGCGTCGCAGCATTGCCACGCCCACGCGTTTACCGACAGTTCACAGCGCAATACATTGAGTTTTAGCTAAGACTGAATATCTCCACCCTCGCAGCGATCCATGTCGCAGTTCGGCGATTAGCGGCTCGTCAGGAGAAGTTGATGTGGGCGATTGCTCACCCGCCTTGATCAGTCGCTGGCGTGTGGTTGTCAGTGGCCGTCGGCCAGCGCTGGTGCAAGGGTGGTGGTGTTGCTCTCTCGCTCGAACCGCAGCCAGGCACGCTCCAGCGATTCCACATCGCCAAAGGCCTGCTCAAAAAGCCTCAACTGCTCCGGCGGCGCGATCTCGCCCTCCGGCTGCTCCAGCATCAGCCAGAGATACGCGTTCAACTGGTTCTTGCGGAAGCGCGACATCCACGCCACTAGCGCGTAACTCTGGTTGTATACGGCATCAACCGTTGCGCGATCCAGATCAACGGCGCGATCGATCTGAACCAGTTGCTTCAATTCGATCAACGAGTTCTCTGACAGCAGTTGCCGGAACCGGTTGCGCCGCGGCGAATAGTCATAGCCGGGCCCGAACGCCTGCTCCGGCGAATCGGTTTCAAAGTTCGTCGCCAGGCCCTCGCAAATCCACAGCGGGTACCGCACATGCGGCGTCTGCATGCGCGTGTGAAACAACAACTGGTGAATTGTCTCGTGCACGGACGTCGCCTGGCTTTCGCGCTGACTGACGTCATTCAGCCGCTCATGCTGCTGGTTCAGGTAATCCTGCGCAAGCGCGGCGTTCTGCCGCAGCGCCCGAGCCTGATCATCGCGATGCGAAGCGGCGGCCTGCTCAGCCATCTTCAGCAGTTGCGCGATGCGTGAGCGGATTTCCTCCAGCGACTGCCGATCCCCGGCGTCGACCTGGGTTCCGCGATTGTCGTAGAACACCGTCCAGTCATGCCGGGGCGAATAGTGCCCGCTCACCCATCCACCGCTGAGTTCATCGTGCTCGCGGGCGAATTCAAGGTAGGAATCGCGACCTGCGAACATGATGCATACAAGTTTGTGCCGCAACGGCAGCGGCCGGGCGCCGATCTTCACCGCGAAGCGGTGGAACTGGTGCGAGGCCCGTTCGAGCAGTTCGATCTGCGACCTCGTCCAGACGGCATCGGCCTGTGACAACACGACGAACCGCTTGGACACATGCTCGGTGAACGCCGGTCCGACGAGTTGGCGCGCTGCCTCCAGCGGAGCCGAATCAATCGCGAGTGGCTGGCCCTCGGCCAACGCGCACAGTTCGTTGTATGCCGGCTCGTTGCGCGGATTCCGCCGCAGAATTTCCCGGTAGATCTTGTCGGCTTGTTCATCATTCCCCTCGGCCGCGGCCTCATGGGCCGCCGCCATGGAGCGGGCCAATTCATCTTGCGGGAGCGCGGCTGCTGATGGCGGCTCAACGTTGGCGGGCGGCTGGTCTGCGACCAGCGTGCCTGCCGCGCCGATGCACGCCAGGATCATCATTACGGCAGGAATGAGCACGCGCGGACGCACCGTCGGATGACGCTGATGCAGGATCACGCCTGCACTATCGACCAGTGGAATTCGCCGTTTGAGCGTTCAGCGCATTGAGCAGAAGTATCGCATCCGCTCCAGTGGTTTGGGTCGGGGCAATCACGGTTTACGGACCTTGCCGCAGCACGGTCATTTGCGGCGTCACATTGCGGAAAGTTCGACGATGCTGTGGCCGATTGAACATGGCGAATATGGCGACCCTGGCGTGCGTTCCCGGCATGCGCAGCGGAGAGCCGAATTTTTCCGCCGGTTCGGTCACGCTCGACAGCGAATTTCACAAATTGATTTGGATACTCTGGCCATGTCAATCCTCAACATGCAAACGAGCGGCGTCGAACTCACGAAATCCAGCTTCTTTTCGATGACACGAAAGGGCGATGCGTTGATTGTGCGGCCGACCGGGCCGCGCATGGGCGAATCTGACGCGGGAATCATCGCGCCGGAAGTCAAGGCCGCACTCAAGGAAGCCGGTTCCGCCATCCAGGAACTCGTGCTCGATCTCTCGCAAGTGAAAGTCACATCCAGTTACGGCCTTGGGCTGTGCATTGAATTGCGAAACTTCGCCCGGACATGCGGCGCCCAGACGGTGATTCGCGGCGTGTGCCCGGACATCCGTGAACTGTTCCGCATCATGAAACTGGACCGCCTGTTCACAATCTGCCTGAACAATCTGGCTGCGCCAAGCGCGGCTGCGGCGTGAATTGGCGCGATCGTCACCGCGGAAATGCATCCGGGCCAGTGGCACTTCAAACCCAACGCCGATAGGATGTTGTGAAGGATTTCACGAGTCTGGCGTTCCAGGAGTTTGAGGTGTCCTGATGGGAATTGAAGCCGCACTTCCAGTTGAAGGTGTGCTGACCACGCAGTTGCAGCGCGTGATCAACTGGGCCCGGCGTTCGGCCGTGTGGCCCATGCCGTTCGCCACCGCCTGCTGCGGAATCGAACTCATGGCGACGGCGACCAGCCGTTTCGACCTGGCTCGCTTTGGAGCGGAAGTCTTCCGCTTCAGCCCGCGGCAGGCTGATCTGTTGATCGTCGCCGGCCGCGTGGCGGTGAAAATGCTGCCCGTGCTCCAACGCATCTACGTGCAGATGACCGAGCCCAAGTGGGTGATCTCGATGGGAGCGTGCGCCTCGACCGGTGGCGTGTTCGATACATATGCCGTGGTGCAGGGTGTGGACCAGTTCATTCCCGTCGATGTGTACGTGCCCGGCTGCCCGCCGCGGCCGGAGCAGTTGATGGAAGGCATCATGGCCATCCAGCGGATCATCGATCGCGACAACATTCCATACGATGACCAGGGCAAGCGCATTCCGCTTCAATTGGCGATCGAGCCCAACTACCAGCCCCGCCGCCAGCCCGTGGATGTGACCATCGGCGCGACCTGAGCCGCTGCGGCTTAGCCGGCGTGCCGTCTGCGGCGATTCGCCGAGCCAATCAACCCGCCCAAACCCAGCAGCGCCAGCGTTGCGGGCGTGGGCACGGTTTCTTCAAACGCAGCCTCCACGAACCCTGTCACGAAGGTGCTGCCGTAGTTGGAGAGAATCTCCATGCGCACGTACGAAGCGGCTGTGGGCGCGAAGGCGAAAACCTGCGCGAAGTTGGCCGCGTTGGAGTTCAACGCCAGCGCGTTGTAATTGCCCAGCAGGGTGGGAGAAGTGAACGCGGCGTTGTCATCAGCCCAGAGTTTGAAACTGTTGACGCCCTGTTGAGCCGTCTGCGGATCGTTCCATAGCGCGAAGGATTCGATCGTGACGACGCTGCCCAGGAAAAAGTCGAAGTTGCCGGTGAGCACACCCTGCGCGGAATACCAGGAGTTGAAACTGCTGCCGCCGCTGACGGTGTTGGTGGCCGCGGTAAACGTGTCAAAGTCTGTCAGGCCGGAGGTGTACGTCGCAGCAAGTCCGGACTGATCCAGCGCGAACGCCGGCAGGTACTGCGCATTGTAATTGCCCATGCCGCTGGTGGCGCTGATCGGCTGCAGCATCGTGCCGGCGTGCGCTGCGCACGTCAGCCACGACCCCGCAATGAGAACAGCAGGCAAAGTGATGAAACGAACCAGACCAGTCGCCGGGGTATAGACGATTGCACAACGCGGGCGTGAAATGTTCATGGGTCTCTCTCTTCTCTCTTGAAAATAAAGCGGGGCAGCCGGTCTCTCAGCCAACTGATGGCGCAAGCATAATGGCCATGAAATGGATTGCAAGAGTCTTTGCAACAAAAATCCAAATCAACATTTGTGAGTCTTTGTGAGTCTGGGAAAGATGCGCAACCCGGCTGGTTTTGCGCATTGAAAAAGCCCAACCAATGCAATGGGTGGGGCTTCGGAAGGGTTCATCAAAGTTGGCGCGGAATCAATCCTTCAGTTCCACGGTCCAGTACGCCTCATCCAGGAATGCTTTCCAGGAGTGGTACTTTGCGCTGCCCAGGCGAAGCATGATCGAGGGATTGCGCTTGGGGCGCACCGGCCTGCGGATCAGGTGCATGTGCGCCTGGTGCGGCGTGCGTCCGCCCTTGCGCGCATTGCATTTGACGCACGCGCACACGAGGTTATCC
>CAMPIL010000007.1 GCA_946886375.1 uncultured Phycisphaerales bacterium | reverse complement strand
CATCCAAAGACTCGCTGGCACAAAATCGCTCGACTGGCGGACATGGCTCTGGATTATCCGCGCGTTGGGCTCGCCGCGATGGAATCCGTTTTTTCCCCAGATGAAATCAAGGCCTTGACAGGCACGGCTTCATTCAACCTGACCGTCTGTCATTCCGCATCCGACGCCCTTGAATCGCTGCGATCGTTTGACGTGGATAACTACCTGCCGTTTGACCTGCTCACCAAGGTGGACACCGCCTCCATGGCGTGCGGCCTGGAAGTCCGCTGTCCGTTTCTCGATCGCGATCTTGCGCGAGCCGCTCTTTGCATGCCCATTGAGCAACTCATGCCCGGCGGTCAGCGCAAAGGCCTTCTCCGCAACATCGCGCGGAAATATCTACCCAAGGAAATTGTGGATCGGCCCAAAATGGGCTTTGCGATTCCCATTGGTGAATGGTTTCGCAACGATGATCTGCCGCACAAAGGCAGCGGAATGCGAACGCTGTTGCTGGATCATCTCAACTCCGCAGAACCATTTGGTCCGATCCAACTGAACCGCAAGGCTGTGCAGCGATTCATCGATGAGCACATGGCGTGCAAGCGCGATCACGGGCAGCGCCTCTTCACGCTGCTCACGCTCTCCATCTGGTCCAACCTGTTTGGCAAATGCAGCAACGGCACCGAGCCTGAAGCGTCCGATTCACGCATCGCGACCGGCAGATGAATGTGGTAATCTGCGTGCGTCATGCGCAAATCGGCACTCATTACGCTGCTCATGCTCCTTGGATTGGTCGTGGGCGCACTGGTTGGCGAATACTGGCTGCGCGACTCAGCCCAGCCTATCACCCTTGACCACTGGACCGGATACGTCGGCAAGTTGATCCTGGTCCGGCCGCTGATGCTCATGATCGTGCCGCTGATCTTCCTCAGCGTGACGCTCGGCGTGGCGTCGATTGGCGATCCTGCGAAACTCGGCCTGGTGGGCGGAGCCACGCTCGTGTTTTACATCACGTCCATGGTGCTGGCGTCGCTTCTGGGTGCGGCCGCCGTCACGCTGCTCAAGCCCGGCGACCTCCCGGCCGAGGTGCGGCAGGAACTTACGCAGAGCGCAGAACCGGCCTATCGCTCCAGCGATGTCGCCGCTTCGGTGAGTCAGGCCAAGGCCAGTCACACCATCAGCATGGGCGACGCGTGGCTGAACCTGGTGGATCAGATGATCCCCACCAACATCGTGCGCGAGATGTCCGAAGGACGGCCGCTGGGCATCATCACATTTGCGATCTTGCTCGGTTTGGCGCTTGCCGTTGGCGGGGAGCGAACAGCCCCGGCGGTGCGCGTCATGGAAGCGTTGCTTGACGCGGTGATGAGGCTGGTATCGTGGATCATCTGGGTCGCGCCCATCGGCGTGTGTCTGCTGGTGGCGTGGACGGTTGGGCGCATTGGCCTTGAAGCACTGACAGGGACGCTTGGCAAGTTCATGGTTGTCGTCATGGCGGGGCTGGCGGTGCACATGCTCGTCACCTTGCCGCTGATGCTGGCGATCTTCGGCCGTGCAAACCCCTATCGATACATGTGGCGGGTTCGCCGGCCGCTGCTGATGGCTTTCGGCACGGCGTCGAGCAACGCGACGCTTCCGGTCACGCTCGATTCCTGTGTGAACGAAGGCGGCTGCTCCAAGCGCGCGACGAATTTCACTGTTCCCCTGGGCGCGACAGTGAACATGGATGGCACGGCGCTCTTTGAAGCCGTCGCGGTCATCTTTCTGTGCCAGTTGTATGGAATCGAACTGGCATTTACTGAAGTGCTGGTGGTGGTGATCACCGCGACGCTGGCCGCGATCGGCGCGGCGGGCATTCCCTCGGCGGGTCTGGTCACGATGATCATTGTCATCAACGCGGTGAATGCCACGCTGGCCGGCAGCGGCAAGCCGACGCTGCCCGAAAGCGCAGTGGGCATCATCGTGGGCGTCGACCGCCTTCTGGACATGTGCCGCACCACGGTCAACGTCTGGGACGACATGGTCGCGGCGAAAATCATTTCGCAGTTGGCGCCGGATCCTGAACGAGAGTAGAGAGCCCAACAGTCAACAACGGCACACACTGCCGACACGATCGCGGCGTACGGTCCGAATCACTTTTCTTGTCAATGGGTTTGCCGCAGCACGATGGATGGCGCTTCAGTGCACGCCCTGCGCTGCGAGCCAGCGTTCGGCGTCGAGCGCGGCCTGGCAGCCCATGCCTGCGGCGGTGACAGCCTGGCGATAAACCGAATCGGCCACGTCGCCTGCTGCGAACACGCCTTCGATGTTCGTGTAACTGCTGCGACTGTTGAGCCTGATATAGCCGCTGGGATCCATTTCGATGCCGCTGTCTTTGAGAAACGCGGTCGTGGGCGTGTGACCGATGGCGATGAAGAGCCCTTTCACGTCCAACCGCGATTCATCGGCGGTCAGCGTGTCCTTCAGCCGCACTGCTTCAATGGAGTGATCGCCCAGCACATCCACGACGTATTTGTTCCAAAGCACTTTCACGTTGGGAGCGCTCAAAACGCGCTGCTGCATCACCTTTGATGCGCGGAACTCATTGCGGCGGTGAATGAGGTACACCGTCGATGCGAACTTGGTGAGATAACTCGCTTCTTCCATCGCCGTGTCGCCGCCGCCCACCACGGCCAGCGGCTGATTGCGGAACACCGGCAGGGCGCCATCGCACACGGCACATGCGCTCACGCCCCCGCCGCTGGTCGCCAGGCGAAGCTCGTTGTCCAATCCCAGCCAATTGGCGGTCGCGCCCGTGGCGATGATGACCGCGTGCGCCTTCACCGTTTTGCCTTCGCTGGTCGTCAGCGTGAATGGGCGCTTTGAGAAATCGCAACTCACGATGTCCTCGCCGAAGACGCGCGTGGAAAACCGCTCGGCTTGGCGCTGGAACAATTCCATCATCTCTGGTCCGCTGACGCCCTTGGGAAAACCGGGATAGTTCTCCACGTCCGTTGTCAGCATCAACTGCCCGCCTGGCAGCATCGGAGCGGGCGTGGCCTTCGGCACGCCGATATAGCTCACCGGGTCCAGTTTGGCGCGTGCCGCATAAATCGCGGCAGTCCATCCGGCTGGTCCGCTTCCAATGATGACAACCTTTTCGACGTCCGCCATGGATGAATACCAACAGGCAATGGATCGATTCTGTTCCGGCGGCGACTATTGGATCAAGCCTTGGGCTCGCTGCAGGGCCTTCACAGGCGGCCAGATCATGATGTCGCCTGCAGCGCCGTCGTCTGTGTGCTGGACAACACGCTGATCCTCGTGATCCTGCCCTTGGCTCCACAGCAGACCCTCGCCGGCTTCGATCCACAACCGGCCAGCCGGGGTGTCCACCGCTTGTCTCTGATCGAGCAAACGATACTTGAGCGGCAGCAATTCTTTATCGTAAGGGTCGCTGTCGGAGATTTTTCGCGCCGACTGGCCGAACGTCTTCTCGGTCTTGTCTGGATACACGCCGAAGGTCTTGCGATACCCGCACAGTCCGGCGGCAAGAGCCGTTCCGTTCACCTCTGCGATCAAGCGGTTGCGAATCTCAAACAGCACCTCAACATTTTCGATGGAGTAGATGACCGCCGCGTAACGGATCGGGTTGGTTCGATCCAGTTGCGTGGGAATCGCCAGGATGCTGTCGTAAGCGTCGATGCGCCATCGCCGCCACCAGTCGTCGTAGATGAGTTTCAATCGCTCCAGAGAAGCGTCAAGGCTGCCGTGAATCGCGGCAATGGCCCGCCAGCGCTTGGCGGCGCCGAAGCGCGTCAGCGGCGCATCCTTGGACTGGATTTCCGCAAAGGTCACCGTGAACTTGTCAGGGTCGGCTTCACCATTGCGGGCGTTGAACACGTCCTTGATCAGGGCTTCCGCGAGAATCCGATCAGCCTCGGGCATGAACAGCCGCCCGCGATCCGGCCTCAGGAACGGCATTTCCTTCATCGCCACCGCGCTGAGTTGACCGGCTTCAAACTTGTCCTGATAGGTGTACAGCATGTCGCGAAGATTGGACAACGCGCTGGACAGCAGTTCAATGGCGCGGAGTTTCTCGGTCAAAAAATCGCGATCGCAAATCTGCCGCAGGACGAAGCAGTTCGCCACGCCGAGATCAATCGCCTGCTGCATCTGCCCCGCCTCGAGTAGGCGATACATTTCAGCCGTGGTGAACGCCTGGATGGTGTCGATGGCATTCAGGTACGGGAACTGGACGTTTCGCAGGCTGCCGCCGGCGCCCACATCCGCGACAAGATCGGCCTTGGCGTAGGTCGCATCCACAGCATCCCGGCCATAGGGCAGGCCGAGCAGGGTCTTGTCCTTGCACTTGAGGATCGCCTGGGCCATGGGCGCGTTCGACTCGGCCCAGCCGCTCACCGCGCTCCACGTCGACATCTTGGGGTGGATCGTCGAGAGATTGAAATCGGGGCCGATCTCGAACGGCGGCTTGGTCAGTTGCAGATATGCGTCAAAGAGAACCTTGTAACTCTTGATGTCGTCAGTGCCCCGGACCGCTTCGCTGGAATTCAACTTCGTGACAACGTCCTTGATCAACGCTGCATCGTCCTGGGCGTGAACCGCCCCTGTCAGCGCGCCGACCATCAACGCCCCCGCCCACCACCGCCGGACTTGTTTGATTGGTTCAATCCCTGCCATGGCCATCAACACCCTTGGGTTGCCCGGAAAACCGCTCCGTGGCGGTCCGGATTGGAAGATCATCGAGCGTCTGAACGACTCCGATCGTATCACAAAACCACCGCCACGGCGCGGCAGCGGACCCCGGCTCTTGGACCACTACTGCCCTTCCACGGTATCATTGGTGTTTCGGAACATGCGGCAGTTCGCACGCATGTCGGCTGGAGAACAACTGCAATGATCGTCGGCGTACCTACTGAAGTGAAGAAAGATGAGTATCGAGTCGGCATGAGGCCCGTGGGCGCTGAGGTGCTCACCAAACAAGGCCACACCGTGCTCGTGCAGTCCGGCGCGGGCGAAGGCAGTGGCTTCCCAGACAAGCAGTACGACGCCGCCGGCGCGAAGATTGTTCCCACAGCCGCGGATGTCTGGGCCAAGGCTGACTTGATCGTGAAAGTGAAGGAACCGCAGCCGCAGGAAATCCCGATGATTCGCGAGAATCAGACGGTCTTCACCTACTTCCACTTCGCGGCTGATCGTGATCTCACCTTAGGGTGCCTCAACAGCAAGTCCATCGCCGTGGCTTACGAAACGTTGACCGACAAGAAGGGCTACCTGCCGCTGCTCACGCCCATGAGCGAGATCGCGGGCAAACTTTCGATTCAGGAAGGCGCAAAATACCTTGAGCGTCCGCAAGGCGGTCGCGGCATCCTGCTGGGCGGCGTGCCCGGCGTCGAACCCGGACACGTGCTGGTCATCGGCGGCGGCGTGGTGGGCACGTGCGCTGCACAGGTTGCCGCAGGAATGGGCGCGCAGGTGGTCGTGATGGACATCAACATCGACCGGTTGCGCGAACTCGATGAATTCATGCCGCCCAACGTGACGATGATCTATTCCGATCCGCAGGCCATTCGCGAGCATCTGAACTGGGCTGATCTGGTTGTGGGCGCGGTGCTCATTCCCGGCGCGAAGGCGCCGAACCTGATCAGCCGCGCTGACCTCAAGCACATGAAACCCGGCAGCGTCATCGTTGATGTCGCGATCGATCAGGGCGGCTGCGTGGAAACTGCAAAGGTCACCACGCACTCCAATCCCATCTACACCGTCGATGGAATCGTTCACTACTGCGTCGGCAACATGCCCGGCGCGGTGGCGCGCACATCAACGCAGGCCCTCACCAATGCCACACTGCCCTGGGTCGTCAAACTCGCGAAGAACGGCCCGGACAAACTGGCGAAGATGGATCCGCATTTCGCCAACGCCATCAACATGAACCGCGGCACGCTGACCAATCAAGCGGTCGCCGAGGCGCACGAGTTGGAATTCGCGCCCCTGGTGGGTTGACGAAATTGTCCAAAGCAACGGTTCCGAATACCTGCTGCGAAGTTTGTTCAACTCTGTCAAAATGGCCCCATCACGTCCGTGCACACGGGCGCGGATAATGAGGCCGACTCCGCCTTGTAACTACGCTTAATCCGGTCCTTCCCGTGAAAGCCAGAGAACTCGAAAATCTGGGCATCCCGCGCGGCGAGTGCATGCAACTTGCTCTACGCGTCATCGCTGATGCGGCGCGTGGCGGCATGAACAAATCGCAATTGCGTGACACTGTTCAGTCGGTCATTCGCGATCCGTCATCGCATGTGACCGATCCCTCATTCGGCCCACTGGCCAAGGCGCTGGCGGATAACATCGCAAAGCCGCAGGCTGCGACGGACTACGTGCAGCGGGCCGAACCGGCCCCGTGGAAACAATGGGGAAGCGATCTTGAGCCCGAATCCGTGCAGCAGATGCGCAACGCCTGCGAACTTCCCGTCGCCGGCGCACTTATGCCCGATGCACATCTTGGGTACGGCCTGCCGATCGGCGGCGTGCTGGCGACGCAGAATGCCGTCATCCCCTACGCGGTGGGCGTTGATATTGCCTGCCGGATGAAGTTGACGGTGCTCGAAGTGCCCGGCGGCGCCAACGCGATTCGGGCCGAGCAGGACCGCCTCATCAACGCGATCGAGCGCGAAACCCGCTTTGGCGTCGGTGCTGCGTTCTCCAAGCCGCATGAGCATCCCGTGCTCGATGAAGACTGGACCGTCTCGCCGGTCACTCATCACGGAAAGCGCAAGGCGCAATCGCAATTGGGCACCTCCGGCTCGGGCAATCACTTCGTGGAATTCGGCACGCTGACGATTGAGAACGATGCGCCCGATCTGCATCTCAAGGCGGGCGTGTATCTCGCACTGCTGACGCACAGCGGATCGCGCGGGACCGGAGCGGCGGTGGCCGACTATTACTCCAAACTCGCGATGAAGCTGCGCCCGGAACTGCCCAAGCAACTCAAGCATCTCGCGTGGCTGGATCTGGACACGCAGGATGGCCAGGAATACTGGAACGCAATGAATCTGATGGGGAAGCATGCCGCGGCCAACCACGACATCATCCACCGCATGATCGCGCGCAACCTTCGCGCCGATGTGATCGCCGACATCGAGAACCACCACAATTTCGCGTGGAAAGAAACGCACAGGGTTCCCAAGCCTGGGAAGGCGGACGACTTCGAGCGGCGCGAAGTGATCGTTCATCGCAAAGGGGCGACACCTGCGGGCAAGGGCGTGCTGGGCATCATTCCCGGTTCGATGGCGTCCCCAGGATTCCTGGTGCGCGGCAAGGGAAACGAGGCGTCGCTGCATTCGGCTTCGCATGGGGCGGGGCGAGTCATGAGCCGCACCAAGGCCAAGGAAAGTTTCACCTGGTCGGCGGTCAAGAAACTGCTCGCCGAGCGCGATGTCACCCTGCTGTCGGCCGGCATCGACGAAGTGCCGGGCGTCTACAAGGACATTCATCACGTCATGAGCCAGCAAAGCGATCTGGTGGAAATCGTGGGCCGGTTTGATCCTCGCATCGTCAAGATGGCTCCGGCAGGCGAACGTGCTGAGGACTGATCGCCGTGAGCGGGCCGCTGCAGTGGCGGCGGATTGGCGCGTTGTCAGCCGGCGGCGTCGTGATACGCTGTGCCGTGTGAACAAGCCGCTCATTGCCACCACACTCGGGTTGATCGGGCAGCGACTCGATGCGAGTCTTGCCGCCATCTCCGGTTTGCGCGATCAACTGCATGGCATCGCGTCGGTGGGTGATTTGATCGTCGGGCGGTTTCACGCCGGCGCTTCGCTGTACACCGCAGGCAACGGCGGGTCGGCGGCCCAGGCTCTGCACCTGGCCGAGGAACTCATCGGCCGGTATCGCACCAGCCGCCGCGCACTGCCCGCCGTCTGCCTCAACGCCGATCCGACGGCCCTCACCTGCATCAGCAATGACTTTGGCTTTGAAAACGTCTTCGCCAGACAGTGCGAGGCGCTGATCAAGGCCGGCGATGTGTTCATCGCCCTTTCAACTTCGGGCAACAGCGCCAACATCACCAACGCCCTGGCGATCGCACGGGCACGCGGCGGCGCGACCATCGGCCTGCTGGGAAACGACGGCGGCAAGGCCAGAGCGCTTTGCGATCACGCCATCGTCATCCCGGGAAGCGATTCCGCATTGATCCAGGATGCCCATCAAGTCATCATTCACCTGCTCTGCGAAATCGTCGAGGCGGCTTTTTGCAGGGCGTAATCTCGCGATTGTCTGGATTGGATTTCACCTGCGCTGCGAGATGGATGAAACCGCAGATGAACTCAGATGAACACGGATGAGGAATTGGTGTGAACCCCCTCCACATCCTCTTGTCTCATCTGAGTCCATCCGCGTTATCTGCGGATCAAAAAGCAACGTTGCAGCGGCTGCACATTTCAAATCAGGCGATGACCTGACAGCGGCGGCGCATGCAGGAACCACCCGGTCTCAACGCGTGGGATTCCAGACGGCGTGACGCTGCGCCCGCTCTTGGTGCAGGCACAACTTCGATCCTGCTGCGACATCGCAATGGCGTGCGCGGGGGTCGTCGGCGCAGTGACTTAGGCCACTCGACGGAGTTTGCCCGCACATCGTCGACTTGTGTTTCGAACCCAGGTTAAGCGGTGCTAAGGTTTAGGCAGTGAACAATGGTTTCGTCTGCTTTGGAAGCAGTGCACGTTCTGCGGACCGTCTTGAGTGCGACGTATTGAGGAGAATGCTGCGATGAAAAGTTCCGCACTATTGCTGGGGTGTGTGTCAGCCGCCGCGGTCTTGGCATGTGACCGCGACGCCTGTGCCGCTTCCACCTTTTACTTCAACGCCGCTCAGCAGTACACGAGCCTGGAGAGCAGTCCGTTCTATGGCAGCAGCGTGCATCTTGAGCGGTTCGAAGACGGCCTGCTGAACGTCGGCGGGGTCACCGCGAATGGCTTCATCAAACCCGCCAGTGCGATGACCGATTCGGTCGATCGTGATGACGGAACGGTCGACGGCTTTGGGCACGGCCAGTCCTACAGCAGCGGTTTCAAGAACTCCATCACCTTTACGTTCTCGCAGAACGCACAGGGGAAAATGCCCACCATGGCTGGCCTGGTCTGGACCGATGGCCACGCCAACTCCACGATCACGTTTCGCGCGTGGGACAAGTTCGGCACGTTCCTGGGCAAGATTCAGGCCACGCTTGGCGATGCGATGCGCAACGGCACGACCGCGGAAGACCGGTTCTTTGGCGTCAAGAGCACGACCGGCATTTCGCGCATCGAAATCGTTTCCAACTTCGCAGGCTTTGAAATCGATCACCTGCAATTCTCGTATTACAGTTTTGCGGTCGTTCCCGTTCCGCCCGCACTGGCGTTGGGCGCAGCAGGCCTGGGCGGCGTCGCCGTGTTCAGGCGGATACGCCGGGGACGCCTCCCGTAATCACGAGGCGCGATGGCATTCCGTTGATGGCCACGGCCCGTCAAAGTTTCGGGCGCGCAAGCGGCGAGGAAAGATTGTCGCGGCTGAGGATGCAAGGCGATTCCACCAGCCTTGTCGCCTCACCCTGATTATCCCCAATTATTGATCACCATCAGCAGATCGTTCACATTCACCTGTCCGTTGCCGCCGGGCGGTGCGACGTCGGCTGGACATGACTGCGGCAGCGCGGGGCACGCTCCCCATTGATTGATCACCGCAAGCAGGTCGTTGACGTTCACGTGCCCGTCGTGCGTCACGTCGGCAGGGTTCACATCGGCACGCGCAATGTACACGCCGCTGCCCCATTCGATCTGGTTATTGCCTGCGGGCGTCAGCGTGCAGTTGAACGCAATATCGCCGCGCGCGTTGATGCTGATGCCGCCGCCGAACGTGATCGACGAATCATGCTGCGCGATCTGCGCCATTCCAAGATCGGTCGACAACTGATCGAACTGGCCGATGACTCGCCGCAGCGTTGTGCCGTCGCCGACAAAGATGGCCCAGCGGCTCGGAACATTGCTGTCCTTCCCGCGGAAGGCGACCAGGCCGTGATCGTTGATCGACGGCCCGAAACTGTCAACGACGCTGACGCCCGGCGTGCTGGTGGTGGCGATGGTGATCGTCGTCGTGCCGTCGCTGAGGAAGACTCCCCTGCCGCCGGCAGTCAAGTTGGCGATGAAAGCGACGCGGCCGTTGTTGTCCAGCGCGGGCTTGGTGGAATCAAATGCGCTGTAGGGCGAACCGGGTTGAGCGTCGGCATCCCGCGCGATGAGCACCGATGATCCGTTAGCATTGAACACGCGAATCTCATCGGGTTGACTGTTGCCGGTCTGACCCGCCGCGCCCAGTCGCACATGAGCGGCAATCTGCCTGTTGTTGTTGAACGCAGGAGAGAAGAGAAACGAGTAAGGGCTTTGCGGATCAAGCCCCGCTTCCGCGGCGTGCAGCGCGAGCGTTGGCGTGCCGTCATAGGAATAAAACGCCTGCCCCGATCCACTGAAGTTGGCGCGGAATCCAATCTGGCCCGCATCATTCACGGCAGGCGATCCCCACGCGGTGGTGCCAAACGGAAGCGTGGTTCGCAGCCCGCTGGTATTGGCCACACTGTCATAGAAGTAAATTCCGTTCTGAGCCGAGAACGTCTGCGGAAAGACGACGTAGCCGAGATTGTTCATCCAGACGTCGCTGACGCCGGCGTCTGAGGGCGACGTATAGACGATTCCGCCCGTCTGATTTCCACCGAACCACACGCCTTGGCTGGAGCCAATCACATCGAGTTTGATTGCGACTTTGCCGCTGTTGTTCAGCGAGGGCGTGCTGCTGTTGAAGAACACGTTGCAGGGCAGGT
Source organism: uncultured Phycisphaerales bacterium (assembly GCA_946886375.1). The sequence goes on along the minus strand of CAMPIL010000007.1, from coordinate 13,049 downwards.
TAAAGCCCTGGGGTTCATTCGCGCACAAGTTCGCCCGCACCTGTAGGTCAAAGGCGCCATAGGTGGGCACATGCGCCGCCGCGCCATTGACAAACGCCAGAAAATTTCCAAAAACCCCCAGACCGCCCAGACAAACAACACTGTTGACCTTCATCTCGCCTCCTGAAAAATTTGACGCTTTCAGTGTAGTGGCGAAGGTGATGCGGGCAACCAGAAAAAGAAAAACTTCAGAGGTATTGCTGCAATTCGGCCGGCACCTCCCGGATGCCGCGGCGTCTGGCCTTGGCGATCGCGTAACGCATTGATCGCTCCATGCGCTTCTCAACAGCCGGCGTGACGTTGAAGCCCTGCTCGCGCATCTTGTCCAGCGCCCACACCCAGACGTGGAATTCCTCAAGGCACCGCGGCTTGTATACGCCCAAACCGATGGCGTGATGGCCGATCTCGTGCAGAAAGATCGCGCAACTCATCGGGCCGCGCGGGTACGGGGCCTCGATCAACTTCACCACCCGGCCCGAACGAATATACCGAATCGTCCACGCGACGCCGCTGGAACTCTTGCGCCATTTGCGCACGCGCACGTTGTAGGCGGCCTTCATCTCCTCCACCAGCGCGTCGTAGCGGTCCTGCATTGAAGATTTTTTTGCCCGTGCCGCGCCGGTCACAGTCGGCGCAGCATTCACCGGCTGACGATCCGCGCGTCGGGCAGGTTTCTTGTCCGCCGGCGTCACGCCGTTTCGCTGCGGCCGCTTGGAGCGCGGCACGATCAGATCCCAAAGCGAGCCTGCGATCCACGTCATAGCGGTTCCAGTTTCATGCCCGGCCTCGCGGGCTGGCCATTGCGATAGGCGTCGAACGACATCACCTTGCCGCCGGGCGGTTGAACTTCAATCAATCGAATTGAGCCGGGCGAGCAGGCAATCGTGAAATCGTCAAGGATTTCGCCAGCCGCGGCCGTCGACGCCGTCTTGTCCAATGACATGACTCGTGCGAGGCGCAGCGTGCGGTCTTGCAAGCGCACCGTGCAGCCGGGCCACGGCGTCAGGCCGTGAATCCGCCGCGCGACGTCGAACGCAGGTTGGTCAAAACGCACGGTGCCGTCGCTCTTTGACAATTTTGGAGCCTTGCTTGCCAATCGTTCATCCTGCTGCTGCGGAATCAATCGATGCTGCTCACGCGTGGCGAGAACCTCAAGCACGGCGTCGGGACCGATCAGCGCCAGGCGATCATGAAGTTCGCCAGCGGTTTCCGTGGCCTGAATCACCGTCGACCGTTGGGCGTAGATGGGGCCTGCATCCATTCGATCACTGAGTCCGATTACGCTCACGCCGGTTTCACGCTCGCCGCTGATCATCGCCCATTGAATGGGAGCAGCGCCTCGATACTTGGGAAGCAGTGAACCATGAAGGTTGATCGCAAAATGACCGTCGAGCAAATCCGGACCCAGTTTTTGGCCGAAGGCGATCACAACATATGCGTCGGCATTGACGCTGTGAATCTGCTGCACGACATCGGGATCATTGACCCGCAGCGGCTTGATGATGGGCAACCCGCGCGTGGCGGCGAATTCGCCGATGGGCGTTGCCGTCAACGCGCGATTGCGGCCGGCCGGGCGATCGGGCTGCGTGACGACAAGCGCGATGTCGTGAACCTCAACCAGCCGACGCAACGTGGGCAGACCAAATTCGCCGGAGCCGAAGTACACTAACCGCATGGGCGGAGATTATCCGAAAACTGAACGATGCGAAATCGCGCGACGGCCGCTGTTTCAGCCGCCCATCGCCAGTTTCATGCGCAGCGATTGCCGCAGAGCCTGCCGCTCGGCGGAGTCCAGACGATCAAGGATCAGCACGCCGTTGAGGTGATCAAACTCGTGCTGCCAGACCCGCGCAGCAAAACCGTCGCTGGTGCGCATGACCGGCTTGCCCTCAAGGTCGGTGGCGGTGATCGTGACTGCCTTGGGGCGGGTGATTTCAGCGCGGAGACCCGGCAGGCTGAGGCAGCCTTCCTCGAAGACGCCGGTGTCCCTGCTGAATTGGGTGAGCGATGGGTTGATATACACGCGGTCGCCCCCCTCATCCGGCACGTTGGTGACGAACATGCGCCATCCAAGGCCGACCTGCGGCGCGGCCAGACCGACCCCCTCGGCCTCGTGCATCAATTCGATCATGCGCTCGGCGACCTGCCGCACCTGGTCGTCGATCTTCGGCAGAGCATTGGCGCGAGCGCGAAGCGCGGGCTCGGGATAGCGAAGGATCATCAACTCAGCCGGTTTGATCGCCATGAGAATTATGCTACGCATCAATCGCAGTCCCAGCCAGCGCGGTATGATTGACCAGCACGCTGCACTGCCATATTTTGAGACTACGCGCACTTTGCGCGTGCAACCGCAGGCAACTTCAGGCCGGAATCAGCAGGGCGTGAATCACTGAACTGAGAGGATGGGCCGCGTGGCGTTATTCGGTTGGAAGAAATCATCGAGTGGCGAGGGCGGCCCGGCCTCACGCTCCGACGCTGGCGAGCCGATGGCCGCTGGCCCGGCGGGAAGCGGCAACGGCTTTGAGCCCCAGCCTGAAAAGGCCCGCAAGTGGTTCGATCACGCCCGCACCTACGCCGACACCTACAACTTCGACGGCGCCTTGTGGAGTTACGCCAACGGCATCAAACTCGATCCGGATTCGATGCCCGCGCACGAGGCGATGTGGGAAGTCGGCGTCAAGCACATGAACAAGCAGGGCAAACCTGCCACGGGCAAGGAAATTCGCAGCCTGGAAGACGCCTCGGCTGTGAGCAAATTCGCTGCGGCTGAGTTCGCATGGATGAAGGACATTCTCAATGCCTCCCTCGCGGTGAAGACGCTTGAGACCGCCATCAAGGCCGGGCAGCGCGAATTCGGCAAGTGGATCGCGCAGCGCGTCCTGAACGTGGTGCTCAAGCAGAAGAAAATTGGACGCGGCCAACTTGTGCAATTGAAGGAACACTTCAAACAAGTCGAGGCGTGGAACGAGGCCATCCTTGCGCTGCAGAAAGCCAAGGAACTCGACCCGACCGACGCAGCGCTCGATCACGAATTGAAGGACCTTTCCGCCCAGCGGGCGATGGATCAAGGCGGCTATGAACGCGCCGCGGGCAAGGAGGGCGGATTCCGCCAGTTTGTCAAGGACGCTGACAAGCAGCGGCAACTGATTGAATCGGAAGCGATTGTCGCCAGCGAATCGACGGAACAGCGCAATTTGACGCGGGCCAGGGATCAGTACGAGCAGAACCCGAAGGTGCCCGACAACATCAACCTGTACGCGCAACTGCTCAAGAAGCAGGGGTCGCCTCCGAACGAGCAATTGGCGCATGACGTATACATGCGCGGATTCAAGGAAACGGGCGAATATCGATTTCGAATGGCGGCGGGCGACATTCGCATAGAGCAGGCGCGTCGCGAATACGATGCGCTGCAGGCCAAGCGCGAGGCCGCTCCCGCAGATGAATCACTTCAGGCACAGGTGGAGGCGGCCAAGCGCAAATTGATGGAACTTGAGTCTGCGGAAATCAACGAACGCGTCAGCAAATACCCCACCGATCGGCCGCTGAAGATGCGCCTGGGCGAAGTCGAATTCGCGTTGGGCCATCTCGAAAACGCCATGGGCGCGCTGCAGGCCGCGAAGGACGAGCCTAAGTTGCGCGTCCGCGCAGGGCATCTGCTTGGCAGATGCTTTGAAGCCGAGGGTTGGCATAACGAAGCGATCAGCGAATTCAAGGAAGCCCTCGCAGCGATCGACGTCACTGAACGCGACCGCGAACTGGATGTCCGCTATGACCTCATGGTTTCGCTTATGGAATTCGCCAGAATGGAGCGTTCAGTCGAGCATGCCAAGGAAGCGCTGGAAATCTGCTCGACGATCGCGCGCAAGAACATCACCTACCGCGACATCCGCATCCGCCGTAAGGAAGTCGATCAACTGATCCGCGACCTGACCGGCGGCAACGAGCAGAGTTGAGCGGCGATTCCAAATCCTTTGACCGCCATTGCGATCATCCCGGCACGGTTTGATTCGGTGCGCTTTCCCGGCAAGATGCTCGCGGACCGCACGGGCAAGCCGCTGATTCAACACGTGCACGAACGCGCAAGCCAGGCGAAACTCATCGACCGGGTCATCATTGCTGCGGATGATGAGCGAATCGTGAATGCTGTCCAGGAGTTTGGAGGCCAGGCGATCATGACGCGCCGCGATCATTCCAACGGCACCAGCCGGATCGCCGAGGCGGTGGCGCATTATGACGCCCAGATCATCGTCAATGTGCAAGGCGATGAACCGGAGATTGAGCCGTCTTTGATTGACTTGGCGGTTCAAACACTGCGCGACCATGCGGATTGTCCGATGGCAACGCTTGCGTCGCCCTTTGCACCGGATGAAAGTCCATCCGACCCGAACATCGTCAAAGTTGTGATCGATCGACAGTGCCGCGCGCTGTATTTCTCTCGCTCACAGATCCCGTTCGATCGCGACGGGGCTGGTCAGGCGATTCCGCTGAAGCACGTGGGTTTGTACGTCTATCGCCGCGAGTTTCTGCAGGTCTACGCATCGCTAGCGCCGACGCCGCTGGAGCAGGCCGAAAAACTGGAGCAACTGCGCGTGCTGGAGCACGGCTACAAGATCGCTGTTGCAGTAGGCGAAGCCCATTTCCATGGCATCGACACGCCGGAGCAGTACGAAGAATTTGTCCGGCGGTTTACGACTCAGGAATAAGTCCAATTCCGCTCCAACTGATAAGCGCGTTCGCAAGCCGCGCAGGCCGGCCTACGCCGGTTTCTTCTCCTTCAAACGTTTCAGCCAGCCTTCCGCGCGAGATCGCATTTCCGGATCGCGATGCGACTGTGACATGGCGGTCAGCGGCTCTACCGCACGGTCATCGCCAATATCGGCCAGCGCGCTTGCCGCCGCGCCCACGCAACGCGATTCCGGATCGTTCAGCAGTTGCAGCAGCAGCGTGACGGCCTTGTCCTGATCGTGCTTGGCCAGCCGGCTCACGCATCCGATCGCCGTCGGTCGGGAGCGATCGACGTATCCGTACGCAGAGTACTTCACGGCAAGGTCCAGGGCGCGCGGCTCATCCAAATCCGTCAAGGCCCGCAGGGCGGCATTGCGGACCTGATCGTGCTGGCTCTTGAACTCCACCAGCGACAGCAGCAAATCTGCCTTTTCCTTGGCCTTGATCTCCGCCAGGCCTTCAATCGCTGCGACGCGGGTCGCGTAACTTGCGTCCTTGTCCGCAAACTCCGACAGCAGGTCCATGACCTTGTCCTTCTCGTACTTGCGCAATTTCTCAACGAGGTTGGATCGCACGCGCGCCTCGGCAACACCATCCCGGGCGATCGTGTACAGCAGTTCCTTCGCCTCGGTCGATCCGTATTGCGCCAGCGCATCCACAGCTGAGTTGCGAAGGGTGTACCGCAACTTGTCATCGCGGATGAACTCCGCCAGGATCGCGATGGTTTCAGGCGAATCGGTTTTGCCCAGTGCGTCAATGGCTTCATGACGCGCAGCAATCGTCGGGCCATTCTTGGCCTGCTCGATCCACATCGCCAACGGCTTTTCCACGGTGATGGTCTTGAGGACGTGCAGGTTCGGATCGACCGCAATAATGGTGGGCGGACCATCAAGCACAGTGGTGAAACTGGTGGTTTTCTCGCGAACGTCAATGGTGAATGTTCGGTCGCCGCTCGCCGTACGGGCCACGACAGGCAGCGCGAACCGGAACGCAGGCGTGGCGGCGTCGATTTTCTGCGCCTGCTCGACGTTCACAGCGAGTTCGCGCTTCTCACCGTCGTACTGCACCTTGACATTCAATTCAGGCGAGCCGGGACGATAACACCACTGCTCGAAGAACCACTCCAGGCCAAGACCCGAGGCTTCTTCCATCGCGTAACGGAAGTCGTTGGTCTCCGCGACGCCCAGGCCGTGCCGGCTCATGTACAGTTGCGTGCCCTTCCAGAAAACCTCATCGCCCAGCATCATGCGCAGCATGTGCAGAATCGATGAGCCCTTGGGATACGGGTTGGCGGCACGGCTGAACGGCTCGCGCGGATTGTCGTAAATCGGCGAGACCATGGGCAGATCGTTGGTGGTCCTGTCGCGCCGCGCGACGTTGAAACTGCCGCGTATGGAATCAAGGTAACCGTCCGGTCCATAGCGCTGCTCGTTCCACAGTGCGCTGCCATAGGTCGCCCAGCCTTCATTGAGCCAGATATGCTCCCAACTCTTGCAGGTGATGTAGTCGCCGGTCCATTGGTGACACAGTTCGTGCGCAATCAGGCCGTCCAGGTCGCTGTCCAGCAGCGCGGTCTTGTCGAGAATGGCTGTGGGATACATCGTGGTGGCCGAAGTGTTTTCCATGCCGCCGGCGTGGAAGTTCTTTGCGCACAACTGGTCGTAGCGATCCCACGGAAAGGGCACGCCGAACTTCTGCTCGAACAGGTCGATCATCTCGCCCGTGCGGCCGTAGGTCTGCATGACCTGGTCGGCCAGTCCCTGCGGCACCCAGACCTTCATCGGCACGCGCGCGTGCGGAATCTCAACAATGTCGAATTTGCCGATGATCAGCGATACGAGGTACGAAACGTGCGGTTTCTCCTGCAGGTAGTGCCACACCGCGCGATCGCCGCTGGTGAGATTGGAAACCAGTTTTCCGTTGCTTGATACGGAGTACCCCGCCGGCACGTCCACGATAAGTTCCGTGCTCATGCGTTCGTTGGGGAAGTCGTGCGCGACAAACCAGTGCCGATTCGTTTCCGATTCGCCTTGCGTGTGCACCTCGGCGGAATACTGCGGAGCATCAGGCGAATAGGGCGTGAACGTCATGCCGTCGGTCGGATGATCGCACACGTATTCGATGGCGATGTCGTGCTTCTTGTCCTTCGCCAATGGCGGGTCGAAGCGCAGCATGAGGTGTTCGCCATCGTGCGAAAATTCCACAGGATTGCCGGTGAGTTTCACGCTGACGATCTTCAAACCCACCGCGTCAAGTTTCAAGGAAGCGGTGTCCTTGCCGATCGGCGCGACGGTGAGCGTTTCGAACGCGGTGAACTTCTGGTCGTTGAGGTTCTCAAACCGCATCTGCAGTTTCATGTGCAGATAGTCGACAACGCGGTCGGGCGGAAAATTGCGCAAGTCGCGGCCGGTGGCTTCATCCCAGGGCTTGGCGGCCGGCCGATTCCGCGCCTGCTGCACGTGCTGCACCCAGCACTCTTGATCAGCGTTGTCCTCATCCGCACGAACAATGGCGGAAACCGAAAGGGTCGTCAGCAGCAGCAACGCACGCAGGGACAGGTCAAACATGAAACCTCCTCAATTCATGCATCTGGGCGAGTAGCAACAGATGCCGCGTTCAGGCGTGTTCGGCGCACACTCCACAGGATATCAAACCGCCAACGGCCGCGGCATCGCCTTGTTGACATTTCCTGCGGCGCGGTAAGATAAGTGATGCCCCACTCACCGCGGACCCAGTCCGGTGTCGCCAATCGCCCCGGCGCCGCTTCCGCCTCTCGACGCGAACCTGATTCCTTCCTCAGCCAGTTCGGCAAGTCCGAAGAGGCCAGCGAACTGTACTCGCCCACCCCGGCTGGCTATCAGCGCGGCCGGCACAGTTACGTCGTCGTGATGGGCACGGTCATGTCCGGTCTGGGCAAGGGAATCTTCAGTTCTTCCCTTGCAAAAATGCTCAAGGACAAAGGCCTCTCCGTCGCGCCCATCAAACTCGAAGGCTATCTCAACATCGACTCGGGCACGCTGAACCCCTATCGCCATGGCGAAGTCTTCGTGCTCGACGACGGCACCGAATGCGACATGGACCTGGGCACCTATGAGCGCATGCTCGACCAGAATCTGTCCCGGCAGAACTTCACCACCTCGGGCCAGATCTACACCGAAATCCTTGAGCGAGAACGTCGGGGCGATTATCTCGGCCGCGATGTCCAGATGATCCCGCACGTCACAGGCGAGGTGAAGCACCGCCTGCGCAAACTCGCAATGACCGGCGGGCCCAGCGGCGGGCCGGCTGATGTGGTCTTCGTTGAAGTCGGCGGAACCGTGGGCGATTATGAGAACAGTTTCTACATCGAAGCCCTGCGCGAACTGGCCTTTGAAGAAGGACCGCAATCCACGTGCTTTGTCGCGCTGACTTACGTGCTTGAGCCTCAAGCGCTTGGCGAGCAGAAATCCAAGGCGGCGCAACTGGGCATCAAGCGATTGATGGAAGCAGGCATCCAGCCGCACATCGTCGCCTGCCGCGCACACAACCCGGTGACGCAGACGGTGCAGCAGAAAATTTCGATGTTCTCCAACGTGCCGATGAACCGCGTGTTCTCCATGCACGATCGCGAATCGATCTACACGATTCCCGAGTCCATGCGGGCCGAGGGTCTGGACCGCGAGGTGCTGACGATCCTCAACCTGCACCATCGCGTTGACGCCATGCAGGAAGATCGTGCCCGCCAGCGCTGGGCGGAATTCGCCAACCGCATTCGCTCGCCGCGCAAGTTCAAGATCAACCTCAACATTCTCGGCAAGTACGCCGCGCTGCGCGACGCCTATGCCTCGGTGGATAAGGCCATCGAACACGCCTCCACGCACCTCTCGGCTGAAGTGAACGTGCGCTGGCTGGATACTTCTGAAATCGACGGGTCCAGCGTTGAGCGAATCCTTGCAGCCGGCGATCCTGACAGCGTGCATGGCGTGATCGTGCCGGGCGGCTTCGGCGAGCGCGGCGTCGAAGGCAAAATCGCCTGCGTGCAATACGTCCGCACGCACGGCATCCCCTACCTGGGCCTGTGCCTGGGCCTGCAGGTCGCCGTCATCGAATACGCCCGCAACGTGCTCGGCCTGAAGACCGCCAACTCGACCGAGTTCGATTCCGACTGCGAGCATCCGGTCATTCTGGAACTGCCCGAGCAGCGCAAAATCGAAGATATGGGCGGCTCCATGCGCTTGGGCGCGCAGGATGTGCTCATCGAACCCAACTCGCTGGTCAGTTTCCTGTTCGACAACCAGCGCACCATCCGCGAGCGCTTCCGTCACCGCTACGAGGTCAACCCCGAATACGTCGACCGACTCGCCGCGGCTGGTCTTGTGTTTTCTGGCAAGCATCCCAAGCACCACGTCATGCAGGTGATCGAACTGCCTCAGCAGGCGCATCCGTACTTCATCGCGGCCCAGTTTCACCCGGAACTGACCAGCCGCCCGCTGCATCCGCAACCGATGTTCATGGGCCTGATCGCCGCGGCGATTGCACGAGCCAACCCCGCGCTGGCCCGCGAGTCGATTTCGTCCCGCTGGCTGCGTGAGAATGACCGATCCTCCGGCGCAGGCGACGGCCGGCCGCAGATCGAAACCGCCAAGCCGCGAACCGATCGCGAGCCCCTTCGCACCGGCAAGGCCTGAAGCCCAGCGACCTGCACCCGCCTTGACCCATCCACCCCGTCGCGTACGATATTTGTCTAACGCATCTGGCGATATAGCTCAGCTGGCTAGAGCGAGGCATTCATAAAGCCTAGGTCCGTGGTTCGAGTCCACGTATCGCCACTCAAATCCCCCGTCAATGTGTGCTCGTCGTTCCCGCGAAAGCGGGACTGGCCCGCCTCATGGCGGGTCGTAGACGATCTCCAATCGCCACGCGTCGGGGTCGGCTTCCAGCGAATCGAAACTGCAGAAACCAAGCGGCGCGCTCTCCGCGTCCCGCTTCAATTCAATGCCGCACAACCCGCCCGAGGCCAGCAGCGCCTGCACCGTTGCGGCGATCTCATACGATGCCGCGCCGATCATTACCGGCTGGGCGAAGCCCGGCGTTCGGCTGTCGGAGAGCAGTCCCGGCTGTGTGTTGCACGTCACGCCGTCCGCGACGCTTCCGTCCGTGCAGCCGCCCTCTGTGAAGTCCTCGGCCAAGCCGTAGGCTGAAAACGGCTGCGCGCTGCCGGACGGCTGGCGACAGTGGCCCCGCAGCGTGGCTGACACGATCATCGCGCCCGGCGGGATGTTCCACTTCCCTTGTTCGATCAGGTTTCCAAATCCAAGCAGCGTGCGGCGATAACACGATGCGTTTGCGCCGAACTGCGTCGTCAGAGCCGCGCCGAAGTTGCCCTCGACAACCGCGCTGGTGATATACGTGTCCTTCTCCGCCGAGTGCCCGATGAGGTCCAGCATTTCCACGCGCGCAGGGTCGGCGATCGCGCTGAATGTGCCGGTGATCATGCCCGGGTCGCCTGTGATCAGATCGAAATCGGGCGAGGCGGCGTCGTGGAACACGCGGCAGGCGATCAAATGCTCGCGCGAGAATCGCAGCGGGCTGCGCATGACGCCGTCGGCCTGGCCCATCATCGCCGCGGCTGCATCGTCGCCGGGCCAGCGGTCCCACAAGGCGTACCAGTACATCGCGCCGCGCATCGGCCTGTTGCCGCTGCCGTTGGAACAGGCGAAGATCGGATTGGCGTAGTTGTTGGGCAGGCCGGGGTTCGGCTCAGGGCAGGCGACGTTTTCTATCACCCAGCCGGTCTGTGATGTCGTCGCCCCAGACGAGAAATAGGCGAGTTTCACCGTCCCGGGGCGAGCGTGATCGAGGCAGAACAAAATGACCGTCGGCCCCTTCGCATTCGCTTGGAAAGTCGAGCGATAGTGCATCGGCTGGTCGGTGTGATCCACCCACGTCAACTCGATGGTGTTGTTCAGGTTCTTGCGAAGCAGGAAGTGCTGCTGGCGCGGCAGGCCCAGATCGGGCTGATCGCTCAGAATGACCTGGAGCGCTTCAAGATTCGAGGCTCCCGCAGGGTTGTTGTCCAGTTCCACGCAGACTGCGCCGGCGAGGATATTGGAAGGCGGCAGCACGAAATTTGCGCTGCTGGTGACCAATGCGGCTGTAACTGCCAGTCCCATATCTGGCTCCCCTCAACTCAATGCGCCGCTCACTCGCGGCGACGACGGCTGCCCAACATACCGGTGAGACCGAGCAGCGCCAACCCGCCAGGCGCAGGGACGGCCCACTGAACGGTCATCCAGTCGCCGCCGGCGATGATCGCGTCGGCCGAGATGCGTATTTCGATGCTGTTGGCAGTGTGTGTCATCACCGCTCCGGCATAGTTCTGACCGAAGCCGTCCTTGACGTTGAGACTGCTGATTGAACCTGCCGGATCAACGATGCCTGTCAAGTTAAGCACGAAGGTGAACCCGCCGCCAGCGTAGTATCCCGTGCCGTAGTTCGCGTAGTCAACGTTCAACTCGTAGTTGTATCCCGGACGCGCGCTGATGCTTGACGACACCGTAAAGGTATAAAAGCTGCCAAACACTGTCGGCTGGCCCCCAAAGGTATGAAACCCGGTTGGGTCAACGAAGACGACGGAGTTGCCTCCATCGAGCGAAGAAAAGTGAAATACGTTTATGAAACCGGGCGCCGCACTTGCTGCATCGTTCATCGTCATGACCGATGCGAGCAGCGCGCCGCACATCATTCTGGTCGACCTTGTTGCAGTTGACGCCTTCATTATCGTTCCTCCACGTGTGTGCATTGCAACCGGCATGCCGACGCACGCCACTTCAGCCACACACGACGTCACGGTCGTATGACTGAATGATAACACATCACCCGGTGAATTGGATTCGCCTTAGAAACTTATTCGGCGGAATTCCCTCGCGGACTGGAGTGGGCCAACAAGAAAACCAGCGCGGCTTGTCATGCAGCAAAAAACACAACCGACCCGCGTTGCCGCGGGTCGGTTGGTGAGTGAATGCGCTGCAAAGAAGCAGTCGAGCGTTCGCGAGTGATTACGCGCGACGACGACGGCTGCCGACCATGCCGGCCATGCCGAGCAGGGCCAACGCGCCAGGAGCCGGGACAGCCCACTGGATGGTCATCCAGTCGCCGCCAGCGATGATTGAGTCAGCGGAGATGCGGACTTCGATGCTGTTGGCCGTGTTGGTCACGACTGCGCCAAGGTAATTCTGACCGAAGGCATCCTTGATGTTGACCGCGCTGATCGAACCCGCCGGATCGGTGATGCCGGTGATCTGGACCACGAAGGTGAAGCCGCCGCCCGCGAAGTAGGTGGTGCCGAAGTTGGCATAATCCACGTGCAGGTCATACTGCCAACCGGGACGAGTGCTGAGGTTGGAAGTAATCGTCTGGCTGTAGAAGCCGCCAACAATCGTCGGCGCGCCACCGAACTGATGGTTCGCGTTGAAGTCGCTGAAGATCGGGGACGCGCCGCCGTTGATCGACGGGAACGTACGCACGTTCATCAGCCCAGGGGCTGCGCTGGCAACATCAGTCATCGTCATGACCGACGCCAAGAGGGCGCCGCAGACCATCTTGGTTGAGTTCTTAGCAGTAAGAGTCTTCATTCCTTTTTCTCCACGTGTAGATGAATGTCGATCAGTGCCTCACGATGCGAACTGACGGACCAGTTGACGGACCTGTAACAACGCGGCAGGTTCGACCGCGTCGAAGCCGAAACGTTCGGCTCGCAAGGCATGAGTCCAGCCTTTCGGCAAAGACGCCTCCCAAGGCGATAACGCCTTGCTCTCTCTCTTTGATGTCGCGTGGCTTTAGTCCGCTGCGCCGAAATCAACCGGCCGCGAACCACTCTCTCTCTTGCCGCACATTCGGCAGGACGCCGACACCGTGCAGCACTTTCGTACGTCTGTAAACTGTGAATCACCGCTTGGCGAACACAAAGTTCAGCAGTACGTACATCCACTATAATCGAGCGTTGTGGGCTGTCAAACTCTTTTTGCACAAGAATGCACCAGATTTTGTGTTTTTCTTCACCCGCACCGACGACACCATGAATATGGCAATCTTTGGCAAACTGGAGAAAGAACCGGCCGACATCGCCCCCGAGCGCCGGCCCGGGTTTACCGCTGCCCCCGCCCGAGGTGAAGTTTCATGAGCCTGGACCGCCATCTGGCCATTGAACAGGGGTACAGGGACTTTGAAGCGGGCAATCTGGCCTCGGCCGAGAGCCGCTGCAACGCGCTGCTGGAGAAGAACAAGGATGACTTGCAGGCGGTGAT
>CAMPIL010000006.1 GCA_946886375.1 uncultured Phycisphaerales bacterium | reverse complement strand
GTACCTTTAGAGAGGACGGATGCATTTCAGTATTGGCTGTGGCAGCTGTGCATACGCGCGGTATTGCCATTAAGAGAAGCGAAACGAATGCATGAAACTGTGCTTGCCACATGCGGCTACTTGCCCGTGGCTTGCGTCCCAGCGGCCACTTGCGGGCGGCAAACTGCCGCCGCAGCGCAGCGAGAATGTTGCACGCCAGTTGCGACTGCGGATTGTGCAGCGTGGGCAGCAGGTGACAGGCGATCGGCCGGCCGATGTGGGCGATCATGCGCTGAATGGTCATCCACTGCTTCTCGGCGCCGCGAAGCGAGAAGAATCCGGTTTCCACCGGAATCAGCGCTTCCTTGGCTGCACGCAGCGCGTTGTAGGTGAGCAATCCGATGGTGGGGGGGCAATCGATGAGACAACGATCGTATTTGTCCTTGATCGCGGCAAGGAGATTTTCGAGTCTTCGGTCCTTATCGGGAAGCTGATGGAGACCGCCGCCGGGCGCTTCGAGCGCGGAGAGCATGACCGTGCTGGGCGCAAGGTGCAGATTGCGGGCCACTTCCCAGACCAGCGGTCCCGGATCGAACGCAGCGCTGAGGTCCGCCAGCAGCGCGTCGCCGATGGAATACTCGATGCGCGATTCCGGCACGCCCAGGCCGGCGGCGCAATGCGATTGCGGATCCATGTCCACCAGCAGCGTGCGCAAGCCGCGCTGCGCACACAGCGCAGCCAGGTTGATCGCGGTGGTTGTCTTTCCGCAGCCGCCCTTCTGGTTCACGATCGCGATAGTGCGCACGGCGGATGGAAACTGCTGACCAAGGGGTGCGATGTGAAAAGAGACGCCGGAAACGCTGAGAACAAAGCAACGACAAGGCCGTCACAGACGCGGCACGCCTGTGAGCGGCTGCACATCTTTCTCCCGTGCTCCGTCTGATGGTCTTATCGGAACCCGCCGGTTTGAATCTTGAATTCGGCGCGTTCAATGTGCGCGCGGCTGCGTCGCGGGCGCGGCCGGCGTGTTCGCCACGGCTGCCTTGGGAGAAACCCGATAGAGCGACATCGGCTCGGGCGTGGGTGTTCGCCAAGGCATTTCCTCGGACCGCGCGACCAATTCGATGTCCAGCCGCTTGCGCGTCTGCCTCGGCAGCCAGTCGGCGAAATCCAGCGTTTGATCGCGCCGGCCCGCCACCACCCAGAACGGCTGATTGAGCGCGAGCAGCCGCATCACCGAATCGCGGCCTTCCATCTCGCTGGCCCCCAGCATCGCCTGCAGATGCGTCTGGCCCGTCCACCAAAACGCCACGGGCAGGGGATCGTCGGAGATGGCCTGCGCGGATTGATCGATGAACTGTTGAAGACGAACGTTGTAGCGGTCGACCGGGGCGGCAATTTCCATGCCGTTCACGATTGTCATCGCGGTGAGCGCAACGGCGGCAATCGCCGGCGCCAGCCAGGGCGCCTTCAGCCCCAGGTGCGGTTTCATTCGCAGCAGCCACCATGCGGCTAGCAGCGCGCCCGGCGGAAAAGCCGAGGCAATGTAATCAGCGCGTTTGCCGGTGCTGAGCGAGAACAATCCGATCACCAACACGACCTGAATCGCCGCGGCACACAGCCACGGGCCAGTCTCGCCGCCGATGCTGCGCCAGGTACGAAGCGCACGTTCGCCGGGGTGAGATTTCTGCCACAACCCCACGATCGCTGCGATGGCTGCGAGCGACCATGGAATGAACCGCACGAGGAAATACAGCACAAGGTACGGCAGCGTCTTGAGCCAGCCGTGATTGGGATTGCCTTCCGGGCCGTCGCCGGTGACCCGGCCGAGCAATTCCTTGCCCCACAGCCGATCCTTCAAGTGATGCGGATTAATCTGCCAGACCGCATACACCCAGGCGCCGTTGACAAGGAGAACGATCGGCAGGCCGATCCAAGGGTGAAGCAAGCCCATCGCGCGCCACGATCCCCCGATGATGCGAGCGGCAACGATCGCATAGACCACGCCGACAACCGCAGCCGGCCCCTTGGTCATTCCCGCCAGCGCGATGCAGATCCAGAACGCGGCTGCAAGCCAGCCTTGACCTCGGATTGGCTCGGAGAAATTTTCCACTCGCCGCGCATGCTGCACGTACAGGTGCGTCGCGATCATCCACGCCAGCAACAGCCAGAGCGTCAGGACCATGTCGGGCCGGGCCAGGTACCCGAGTTTGAATATCGTCGCGTTGCTGACGAGGATCAAACCCGCCAGCCAGCCGACGGATTGATCGCCATCGCGATCCAGCCACCGCCCCAGCCGCACGATGATGAGCCAGCACAGACACAGCGCGATGACGCTGGGAAATTTGTGCGCCACCTCGATGTGAAACCCAAGTGCCTTCACAAAGGGCACCGCAAGCCAGTTGTACAGCGGCGGCTTGGTCGCAGGCATTACGCCTCGCTCAACCGGAAGCAGCCAGTGACTCCCTCCATGCGCGATGATGTCAGTGGTGTAACTGATCGTCTTGGGCTGGGTCTGATCCCACAAATCGCCCGGTCCCAGCGAGCGCGCAGCGAAAAGCCAAAGCAGGCCGATGATCGCGGCGAATGCCGGCCAACGCCATGTGCGGGCGGAGGCCGACGCATCCAGCATCGGCCACACAGGAGCGCTGCGCGCTGGAGGAGGAATTGTGGTCGCATCAGTCGCGGACATGATTCGTCCCATCCTGCATCACGTTCGCGCTCCAATTTCCTGCAGCGCATCGGCGATCACCGCTGACGGCACGCTATCGAACACTCCCGCGCTGCCAAGTCCGACCGGCAACACGAGCCGGATGTTTCCGCCTGAGGATTTCTTGTCGTGCGCCATCGCGGCGAGAAGCCGCTCTGGGGAAACCGCGTGCGGCAGCGCCTTGGGCAACCCCACATCGTGCAGCAGCGTTCGAACCTGGTCCGCATCGGACTTGGCGATTTTTCCAAGATTCAATGCGCATCGCACCGCGGCATGAAGCCCCAGCGCGACGGCTTCTCCATGCGGCAGCGCGAGTTCCTCCTGCGCTTCGATGGCGTGCGCAAAGGTGTGGCCGAGGTTCAGCAGCATGCGGCGGTCCGATTCACGCTCGTCCTGCTCGACGATCGACGCTTTGATGCGAACGCTGCGCGCGATCAACTCAGTCACCAGATTCATGTCCAGCGAGAGAATCGCGCGCGCATTGTCGGCGATGAAGCGAAGCAGGTCACCATCGGCGATCATGCCGTGCTTCACGCACTCGGCCAGGCCGCAGCGGAATTGGCGGGACTCCAGCGTGCGCAGCGCTTCAGGATCGGCGAAAACCGCCGTGGGCTGCCAGAACGCGCCGATGAGATTTTTTCCCAATGCGCCATCGGGCAAACGCAGGTTGACGCCGGTCTTTCCGCCAATGGCCGCGTCCACCATCGCCAACAACGTGGTGGGAACGTGGATGAGCGCAACACCGCGCATATACGTCGCAGCGGCGAAGCCTGCGACGTCGCCAACGATTCCGCCGCCCATTGCGATCAGACAACTTGATCGATCCATGCGGGCGTTGAGCATCGCGTGGTAGACAGCTTGCGCGGTTTCCAGCGATTTGTCCGCTTCAGTTGCACGCACATGGTGCATTGTCACTTCAAAGCCTGCCTGCCGCAGTGAGCGCTCAACCGCGCCGCCGTGATTCTTCGCGATGGCGGCGTCCACCACGAGCATTGCGCGCCGCGATCGGATGACGCCGGCCGCCATCGTGCCGACGTGCGCAAGCAGACCGTGCTCGATCGTGATCGAGTAGGAATTCGCGGGCAGATTCACATCAATCCTGGGCATGATGACCTTGCGCGCGGCGGCGGAGTTCCGCCATCGCCGCGGCGGGATCATCCGGCAAATCCGCGTTCACTTCAACCCCCGGCTGGTCATGGGAGTGGTCCTGCGATGCGGCGAGCCGGTCGCCACGGGCGTGACGTTTTCGCCGCGTGCGAATGTTCATGGCGGCAAAGATGATGGTCATGAGAATGACAGGTGCGGCGATGTACCACAAACGCTCAATTCGAACGTCGCGGCGATGGGACCCAGCT
Organism: uncultured Phycisphaerales bacterium; assembly: GCA_946886375.1. The sequence continues at coordinate 20,858 of CAMPIL010000006.1, read as the reverse complement.
GGCATCTCCATCCATGTCGCCCCGGCCACAAAGGCCGGGTAACTTCGCAACTGGCCATCGCGCGCGATGAGATCGATGCGCTTGTAGTAGCGCGCCGGCGTCCGAATGCGCTGACCATCGCGCAGCGTGCCCCGTGGCGGGCCCGCGAGAAACAAAAGCAGCGGCGTGTCGTCTGCATCACGCACAAAACATTCCATCACCAATTCATGCGGCGACTGCAGCAAGGCGTGCTGCTGCAACACGCCTTCAACCAGCCAGAGTTCGCCCCGATGCGCCGGCGAGTCGGCGAGCAGCGAATCAACATTCGCATGCCGAGGCGGAGCGTCGCCATAGTTGCCTTTTTGGGTAAAAAGGTTCGCGTCCTCGGCACCGGTCGCGGCATCGGAATCGGAACCGATGCCTTTCGCGCGATTGCCGCCGGCCGGGGCGGTTGCATTTTCAATCAACGCCGTGAAGGCGTCTTCGTGATGATCCACGCCATCAGCCGCGCCGGCCAGACGCTCGCGCTGCTGCGGCGAAAGAGGAGGAATGAAATGTATCGCCAGCAGCAACACCAGCGGCAGGAACGACATGGCCGAATCTTATCCCCACTCCTCGGCGGAGCCGTTTCGAGTCGCCACGGCAAATGTCAAATCCGTTTACCTGCACGCGCCCCAGGCGTTGATGACCGCCAGGAGGTCGATCACATTCACCGCGCAGTCGTCGTTGATGTCGCCGGCGCACATGGCGTAGCACGGCAGACAAGCGCCCCAGTGGTCGATCACGTACAGCAAATCGCTTGTGTCTACGAGGCCGTCACCGGCTGAAGGAAATGCATCCGCCAAACAGTCGGGGCCCTCGCATTCGTCAGGCAGGTCGTTGTGATTTGCATCCACGCTTGTTCCTGAAGCAATGTCGCAATGGTCCCACACGCCGTTCTGATTGCAATCCATGGCCAGCGCGCGAAGGAAAAAAACTCCGGACGGTATTCGTTGCACGGGCATTTCATTGTTCGCAAGATGATTGATATCGCCTTCGCCAAATCGCGCTGCTGCAATCCACGATCGTTTCAACGGGCCCGAAGTGCTGACGAAGGCCGGAAGCCAATCCCAATCATAAAGGGCGGCAACCGGCTGCCGGGCAATGGCGCCGACGAAAAAGAACTCGCCCGGCTCTCCGACGAATGTTGGTTCGATTGGGACACGCACGGTCTGCCAATAGCGACTCTGCTGCTCTGGGAATCCAATGCGGACGGAATCCACGGCTCGCAGCAGGCGGGCGTCAGATGGATCGCCATCGTGATTTGGGTCAGAATAAAGCAACAGGGTCACCGGCGCGCCCTCCGGAACATAGGCCGAAGTCGGCAGCACAATGTGCGTGACCATCTGACCTCCAGGTCGAACCCTGAACTGATTGAGCCAAATCAGATCAGAGAGCGGTGTGAGCAGGTCGCCGAAGAATCCTGGACAATCCTCATCGTCATACTGATAGAGCGGAATGGCGTCACATTCATCCGGCAAAGCGTTTCCATTGCAGTCGGCGCTGAATTTGGTCTGGAGATCGCAGGAATCGGGCAATCCGTTGCCGTTGCAGTCTGGCATGGCGTCGCACACATCAGGCGAGCCGTCACCATCGCAATCGGCTTCTTCCAAAACCATCTGAAAAATGTTGACGGCTCCCTTGTGAGCCAAATTCCAATTATTCACCGGGCAATAACCACGATCCAAGGCAGAGCCAATGATCAGATGCTGGTCCGTGAATGCTGCGGAAATTCCAAGTCGTGCTTCAGACAAGCCCTCGAGGAACCACGGTGGCGCACCGTCGAGCCAGCATGCATACGGAGGGAGCCCCATTTCATTGAACGCCTGATAGAGTTCGAGGTTGCGTTGATGAATCCATGTTCCGCCGGCGGCCTGAAACAGGTATGCAGTTCCGGCTCGCTCATGCGCGTGGTTCTCTCGAACGATTTTGTGCTGTGGCGCTCCGATGAGCATGTGCATTCCGCGCACGTGCACGGCAAAGCCAAACTGATCGCCGGCGGTCTCATTGAACGCAACAATCTTTTGCGCTGCCGTCCAGAATTCGCCGTCCCATGTGAACACATACGCCGCGCCTGAATCAGGGCCGGCCGGATCGACGAGCGGTGCGCCGACAAGCAGTGTGCCGGAATCGCTGCTGATCCGCCAGCCAAAGCGATCCCCGGCCGCCGCATCCGGCGCTTGCAGTTTGGCTTGTTGCGCCCACTGAGTTCCGTTGTGGTGGAAGGCGAACACCGCGCCAATGTTGGCGCCCAAGTCACCATCGACGTCCGGAGCCCCGACGAGCACCGACTTGTTGTGAATGGCCACGCTCGCGCCGAAGTGGTCATAAGGCGAGGGAGCATCGGCAGTCAGTCGACTGTCTTCAACCCACGCGTTTCCGATGTAGCGATAAACATACACTGCGCCCATGCCGTCGACTTGCTCGCCGTGAACCGATCCCACGCCGACCACCGCAAGATTCCCTTGCAGCGCCACGGAAGATCCGAACTGGCGGAGATCGCCCCTCTCGCGCGGCTTGAACGTGGCCGACTTGACCCATTGCGAACCGTTGAATTTATAGACGTAGGCTGCGCACTGTGAATTCATCGCTGTGCCCTGTGCGCCAATCAGAAGTGAATCGTTGTCGGCTGCAAGGGCGCAACCGAATTCGCCTGCAATCGGAAACCCCGCTTGCATCAACTCTTGCCAGTACACCCATCGCGAGCCGTCGAACCGAAAGACAAACACCGCCCCGGGATTCGATTGGTTCGTGGTGTGTTCATGTCCAGGCGCGCCGACGAACAGCCAATTTCCCGTGCCGGCTACAGCCACGCCAAATTGATCACCAGCCGCCACGTGAACGGGTAAGAGGACGTCGTACTGTTCAAAGAGGCAGTCTTGAGCATGTACGTGCGAACCTGTGCACGCAGACACCATCAAACAGGTCAGGCCAATTGTTCTGAACGGCATGTTTTTGAGGATTCGGGCGTTCATTGCACTGCCTCCAGTCGGAGCGGCTGCACGACAGTCTGCTGTACATCGCTCCGTGAGGAGTTACGCCGTTTTCTCCCGAATCCTGCGCGAATATGAAAAAATTCAAAGGAAGAACACATCGCCGCGCAACCTCATTGGAGACAATGAGTTACAACGGACAAGGCCGGCCTGTATGCCGGGATTTGTGTTTACCTGCACGCGCCCCAGGCGTTGATGACCGCAAGAAGGTCGATCACGTTGACCACGCCGTCGTGAACTGCTGGCGCGAGGTCTGCCGGGCACGCCGCGGGAGCGGGGGGGCACGCGCCCCAATGGTTGATCACCAGGAGCAGATCGTTGACGTTCACGACGCCATCGCCTGCGGGAGGTCCTGCCGGCGCGATGTCCGCGACGCAGAGCAGCGGCTGAAACTCATGCGCGCCCATGTCGATGATCGCGATGGATGAATCCGGCCAGCCTGTGTCGGGAGTGTGTGGGTCATCGACGATGCGCGGCTCGTCGCCAAGATCAACGTTGATGCCGGCGATCATGGCGGAATTATCGCCTGCGTCAATGCAGGGCGAATTCAGCGACAGCCGCAAGTCGCCATAGGCGTCATCGTCTGTGCCCCAGATTCCATCGGCGCCGAATCCGGGCGGCGTCAAAAACTGTGGATCGGCGTTGATGTTGTTGTCGCTCGGCTCGCCGTAGCCGCCCTGAACGCAACTGTATCGAACGGCAGTGGGATCGCCGGCAATTTCATCAGGTGAGTTCTGCCACAGGATGCAGTTGGTGATGGAGCCGGCGGAGTTGCTGAAACTGAAGACCGCGCCGCCGTTGCCGAGCGATTCCGCTGCGTTTCCTGCGATGGTGCAATTGATGATGTTGGGTTCGCTCAGGGCGAGGTTGTGAATCGCTCCGCCGTAATTGGCCGTATTGCCCGCGAACAGGCAATTCACGATGTTCGCGCTGGTGAAGTACGCGTTGAACATCCCGCCGCCCCACCCTTGTTCATCGCCGTAGGCGGTATTGCGGATGAACGTGCAGTTGCGGATGGATGGTGCATTGCCTTCGTTGTACATGCCGCCGCCGCCAAATAGCGCCTGGTTGTCGACGAATTCGCATTCAATGATCTGCGGGTCACAGAAATAATTGGACATGCCGCCGCCAACGGCGAAGTTCGGGCCGGCCGCGATATTGCCTGTGAACGTGCATTGGGTGACGATTGAATTGGAACTGACGTTGTAGAGCCCGGCGCCCTCTTCGGCGTAGTTGCTGGTGAAGGTGCAGCCGATGACAGTGGGCGAACTGTTGTCGGTGTTGTACGCGCCGCCGCCGGACACCGCGACGTTCGCGATGAACACGCAATTGGAAACAACGGGGCTGTTTTCACCGTTCCACAACCCGCCGCCGCCGCCACCGGACACGTTGGCGGTGAACAGGCAATCGGTCACGCTGGGCAGGCCGCCGAGGTTGTAAAGTCCGGCCCCGCCCGCGCCCTCAGCGATATTGCCCTCGTACACGCAATCGGTCATTGATGCGTTGCTGCGATCATTCCATGTCCCTCCGCCGCCGCCCGGCGCGTAGTTGGCCAGGAAGTGGCAGTCGACGATCGAGGGCCCGCCGACGTTGTTGTACATGCCGCCGCCCTGGCTTTCGGCGAAGTTGTTCTGAATCGTGCATTGACTGATGAGGGCGGTGCTGTCATCGCTGTATGTTCCGCCGCCGAAGAACGCCCCGTTGTTCTGGATGAGACAATTGGTGAGCGTGGTGGTGCTTTGCGGGGCGTTGTACATGCCGCCGCCCTTTGTGGCTGCGTTGTTGTGGAATTCACAATTGATGTAGGCGGCGAATCGCATGCTGCGGCTGTACCCGCCGCCGCCTTCGCCCGGCGTGCGATTGTCCTGGAAAACGCAATCGGTCGCCGTCGTGGCGGAATGGTGATGGCTGTACAGTCCCGAGCCGAACAGGTTGGCGTAGTTGGCGCGGAAGGTGCATTGCGCGAGCGACGTGAAATCGCCGTGATCGTTCACCGCGCCGTGATTGAAATTCCAGTTGTGCAGAAAGGTGCAGCGGATGAGCGTGGGCGATGAAAAATAGATGTTCATCCCGCTGCCTTGATCACGGCTGTCTGGCGTCGCGCCGAGGCTGGCGCCGTCGGCATACCCGCCAGTGACTGTGAATCCATCGATCACCGCCGTCTCATCCACGTTGAGTGCGGTCACGACCTGGTAACTGTTCTCTGTGCTGTTGGCGAAACTCTCCAGAGCGACGATTGTGCCGGGAGCGGGCGGCGGGAGGTCATCGCCGGCCAGGTCGCCGTTGAGAATTGTTTCATACGCGCTGACGTCTCGGGCATTTGGGTCCTGCCCGCGACCGGCGCTCAGCCCAAGATAACCGCCTGCGAGAGTGACGTTCTCGATCAGGCGAAATGTCGCTTCGCGATCGGCGGTGCCGGCGGGACTGGAGGCGTTCTGATCAGGTCGGTACACGCCTTGGGCGACGCGCACTTCGGTAACGCCATTGGCGGGAATGGAAGCCGCTGCGAGCGCATCCTGCAGGTATCGAAAAGCGGTGCTCCAAGCCACGCCGTTTCCGCCGGGGGGTGCGTTGTCATCGACATACAGAATGCCGCCCGCGTTGGCAGGCGCACAGACGCCGAGGGTGGCGATGGCACACGCCAGCAATGTGGCGGATTTCAGCATGCAAAGGTGGATCATGGCAATGGCGGGACTAACCTGACTCTTCGGTATCAGAGTACCCCGCGTTGCCGCAATCGCAAACAAAACCGGACATCTTTTCACAGTCCGAGGAGTTCTCGGCTGTTCGGGAGGCATTCAGGCCCGCTTGGAGGCGGGTGCTGCCGCCCAACCCGAGCGTGACCGTTCGAAATCCTCGCGCAGCACAGACACGAATCGATTCTCCTCCACGTTCCACCAGTACCGGGTGATTTCCATGGCGGGGCGGTTGATGCGCAGGCAATTGAACGCGTTGGCTTCGCCCCGGCGGCGGTTGGAGGTGGCCGTGCCCGAATGGATCAGCAGCAGCAGCCGGCCGTTGGCTCCAATTTGCTCGATGGCATGGCCGACGTGACTGAGATGGAAGTGGCCCGAGAGCACCAGTTCAGCGCCCGCGCTGGCCAGCGAGGAGATGATCCGCCCGGCCCCGCGCACCCGGCCATGCGGCCGGCCCGGCGGCATATCAAATGGATGATGACACACCACGATTCTGGTGAATTCATCCGTCACGCCCGAGAAGAAATCCTGCACGCGCGCAAGTTGCCTGTCGTTGATTCGCCCGCTCTGGAACGTCGCCGACCGCGCGCTGTTCACGCCGATCACCGCGATGTCCTCGCCGATGCAGGTTGGCTCGGTGTCGGGGCTGATGTACCGGCGATAACGCCCCAGCGGGCTGAAGAACCGCCGCGCCACGTCGTACAGCGGCACGTCGTGGTTGCCCGGCACGATAATCTTCGGGAACGGCAATGAATCAAGAAATTCGCGCGCGGCCTTGTACTGAGCCCGTCGGGCCCGCTGCGTCAGATCGCCGGAGACGGCGACGAGATCAGGGCAAATCTCCAGGATGCTGGAGCGCAGCGGCGCGATCACGTCGGGTTCGACGCTTCCGAAGTGCAGATCAGAAAGATGCACAAGCGTCGTCATGAACGAGCCCCGTTCGAAGGCGCGTTGAGGCTCGGCCGCACGACGCGAAGGCTCAACGCGCGTATTCGAAATCGCAGCGGCGATTGCAGGCGAACGACTTCGCCGTCCAGCGCAATGCGTACCGGCTTGCCCCGGACGTGCACATCGAACTCGCGCGCGGTGAACACTTCAAAATCACGATCCTTCCGGAGCCGGCCAAACACGGCCCGAAAGCCCAGGCGGACGATGTCCCAGCGATTGCGAGGAGTCGCGACGAGCAGGCTGAGCCGGCCGGCCGTGAGACTTCTGCGCGTTCCCCGGTCGATTCCTTCCAGGCTGTATTCGTTGTTGCCCACCATGACGAAAGGCGAGCGTCGCTGGATTTCACGACCGTTGAACACGATGCGCACGCGGTGCAGCACAAGTCGGCGAATCGCATTGAAAGTGGCCTTCATCAGCGCCAGCAATTTGGGAAGCCGGTGCTGTTGCTGATCGCGTTCGCGCTGCTCGACGATGCGTGGATAGATGCCGAGGCTTGCGTTGTTGAGGAAAATGCGCCCGTTCACTTCGCCCACGTCGATGCGCTGGGACTCACCGCCCGCAAGCACGCGCATCGCATCGCTCAAATTCTGCGGGATGCCAAGGTCCTTCGACAGGTGATTCAGCGTTCCAAGGGGAAGCACGCCCAGGGCTGTATCGGATTCCGCAAGCACCGCGGCGATCGCGTTGACCGTTCCATCGCCGCCGCCCGCAACGATCGTGCGGGAGCCGCGTTGCACCTGCTCGCGAGCGATCTGGGAAATGTCATCGCGCTCGCCAGGCGAAATGACCTCGGCAGGCACATCCATGCTGCGGCACAGTTGCTCGATGACCTCGGGCTTGAAGCGTCTGCTTCCCGATGCAGGATTCAGAATGATCGCGATGGGCGATGCGGCTCTCATGGACGATCAATACGGGTCCAGCAAGAAAGCGTATGAGTCAGCCGATCCGCTGGCTGCTGTGAAATGGCTCGGCTCGCGCAATGGGGCCGATTTCCAATGATTTCACTTCGATCAGAGCGCTTCCGCCACGCCCAGATGCTGCAGCACCAGATCGCGCAGGTGCGTGCAAGGCACCGAAGGCGAAGGCGGCGCGAGATCGGCTTGCGTGAGGAGTACCGGCTTCAGTCGCTCCGCCTGATCGATTCGGCCGTGCGAACCCCGCACCAGCCGGGTGTCCAGCGGGATTACATCCAGCAGTGTGCGAAATCCAAGTTTACGGCGCAGCAGTTTTCCAGTGACCTGCAATTTCGGCGCCCGTAAAGCGGGATTCATGAACAGTTCCAGCGGGTCGTATCCCGGCTTGCGGTGAATGTCCACTGTGCGCGCGAAGTCCGGTGCGCGCGAATCATCCAGCCAATAGTCATAACTGAACCAGCGTCGAGACTCAGCGATCAGCACCAGTTCTCCCGCTCGCGCGTGGTTGAGGCCGATGCGAGCCTGGGCGTCACGATCCAAGACCTGCTCGACTCCTGCAATGCCTCGGCAGAAACTCGCGTAGCGTGCGATCTTGGAGTGATCCTTGATGTACACATGCGCGATCTGGTGATCGGCGACGGCAAACGCGTCGCTTGCGCCTGCGTCGAGCATTTCCAGCCCTTGTTCCTCGCGCACGCGCAACCCGCCTTCATCGCGGAGCAGGCGATTGATATGCACCGAGTCATCGACGCCTTCAATGCCGTATTCGCTGGCGATAATCACGCGCACGCCGCGCTGCTGGAAATAGTCAAGCAGATCGCCGACGACGGAATCAACTTCAGATACGGCGCGAGGAATGTCCGGATGCTCCGGCCCCAGTTTCTGCAGCGCGTAATCCAGATGCGGCAGGTAGATGAGATTCAGCGTGGGTGAAAGCCTGCGATGCACGATCATCGAGGCGTCGGCGATCCAGCGGCTGGATTTGATCGATGAAGCAGGCCCCCAGAAATGAAACAGCGGAAATCGGCCGAGTTCGTGTTGAAGTTCATCGCGCAGCGCGGCGGGACGCGAGTAGATATCTGGAATCTTGCGGCCATCAGCCTTGTACATCGGGCGCGGCGTAACCGAATACTCCGCGCTCGAGTACATGTTGAACCACCAGAACATGTTGAGGCAGGTGATGGAGCGATCGCGCTGCCGCGCGGTTTCCCAGAGTTTCTCACCATGCACCAGATGATTGGACTGCTTCCAGAAATGAATTTCCGCCAGATCCCGATCGTACCACCCGTTGCCGACGATGCCATGCTGAGAAGGCGCTAGTCCGGTGAGCATGCTCGATTGCACCGAACAGGTCACTGCGGGAAGTACGGGTGTGAGCGTGGTGACTGCGCCGGCATCGGCAAAGGCCCTGATGCGAGGCGAGGCGTCGCCAATCAATGAACGATTCAAGCCAACGACAAGGATGACCGCCGTGGGATTGGCCATGTGCGCAGTGTACACGCAGCGATGAGCGTGCTGCGGCTGCACGCGTGGCGTAGGCGGGAGTCGCGGGCAGTAGTTCCGTGCAGTATCTGTGGCCGCGCTCGATGACGTGCGCCGCCTGGGCGCAGGCCTTCGCAAGCGACACTGGCCGGATGTCGGCTGTGGATCGTGTTATTACAAAAACACGATAACAAAGAGTGTCCGAGACAGATATGTTCTCTGTCGGATCATTGCGTGCCCGTGGTCGGAGGTTCGGTGACGCTGCGCAGTGACGTTGCTGCATCGTCTCGTCCCGTTCAGACGAAATGCCAAGAGGCGCGGCATGAAACCACTACGTCAAAGCGATCTCCACCGGCCTGACGCGATGACATGCGACGACACTTCTTCTTGAGCGATCAGGTTCCCGCGATCCGCCGCTGAATCACGAGCGTCAGAATGAAACACGCGCCGGCTGCCGCCATCAGTGCGGGTCGGTCATGCTGCGCCAGGTACACCGCGTCGATGAGGCAGATTCCGGAAATCCAGGCCATCACCGCTTCGCGGGTTCGCGGGGGCGAGGCGAAAACCGCTCCAATCCCGCGCGACAGCCATGCCAGCATGATCGCCAGTGGAAGCAGCGGCAACAGCCGACTGAGGGAAACCGACAGCACCAACGGCGCCGCCGCGATGAACGGCAGGAACACCGCGACCCATCGCCGGCGATCAAGCTGCTTCTGCGTCTCGCTTCGCGCGACCAATGAAAACAGCGCAGTGTACGCCGCCAGTGCGCCGGCGAAGACGCTCAAATGCGCCCAGTCCACTCGCGGCTGGAGGGAAACCGCCGCGACAACGTACACCATGCCTCGCGCACATCCAAGCGGAATGACGGATGCAGCCGTGGACTGGTGGATCAGATTGTAAATTGCAATGAGCGCGACCAGAACCACCGCACAAACCAACGCGATCAAGTTCATCATCGCGAAGATGAGCAACCCCACAACAAGTAGCACGATCGTGAACGCCGCAGCGTGCGGCCGCGGGACACGCCCGGAGGGTATGGGCCGATTCGGCCGCTCCACCGCATCGACTTTCGCATCGACCACGTCGTTCATCGCCATGCCCGCGATGTAGAAGCAGGCGATCGCGATCCACGTGCCGCCAACCCGCAACAAATCCGCTCCGGTCCATGGCAGACCGACGGTTCCCAACGCCGCGCCCGTCAGCACGTTGCTGATGGTCGTGGGGAGATTGGACACGCGGCCAAGTTCCGCGAACGTGCGAAGTTTCGCTGCGATGCCGCTCATATCAGCGCCCGCGCCTGCTCCTGCACCCACTTCAATTCTTGCGCGATGCCTTCGGCAAGATCGGGAACTTTCAATTCATCCGGCAGCACGTTCCAAGCGTAGGTTTCGACTTCCCAATGCCTGACCTCGGAGCCGCGCAGCAACTTCATGCACTCGATGATGTGACCGCGCGTGCTCTTGAGCAGACCGAAGGATTCAAGATACACCGGCACGTGGAAGTGAACCCGCCACTCATCACCGGCCCGGTCCGTCAATCCATACTCAGCAAAAGCCTTGGGCAAGTCATCGTAGAATCGCAGCGAATCACCATCGCGGACCATCGTCTGGTGGAGGTAGCGGTCTTCGCTGAACTGCCGAAGTTGTGCCAAGGCATCGCGGCGCTCTCGCGCGGAGAGATTGCGCAGGTCAGCCCGAATCGCGTTTGAAATCTGCACCTTTCCGATGTTGACACCCGCTGCGCGATAGCGGTCGAACATCTCGTCCTGATTTTCGAACATCACTGCGGCGTGACAGACATCGTGGCAGACGCGAATGTACCTCTGCACGCAGTGACCGCGCTTGCCATTGAACAACTGGCCCAGGTAGGCAACCAGCCCAAGACTATCCTGCAATTGGCACCCAGGCTCGGGTTCGATATCGATGTGAATGAGGCAGCCATGCTCATCTTCGATGGTTTGAAGTGCCGCGGACAATTCGTGCAGATGAACTCCGCATTGCCGAAGATTCGCCGGGCGCATCATGTCGGACGGCCAGCCCAGCGGCAGCGTGGAGATGCTGCCTTCTTCGCCCTCCTCCAGCAACTCAGCGAGTATTGCTGCAAGATTGCACGTGTATTCGAGCCGTTCGCGCTGACCCCAGTGCGGGCGGTAGACCGCGTGCTTCACGATTGGCTGATGAAAGTCGTCATGCGGAAAACCATTCATCGTGAACGCGCGCAGCCCATTCGCGTCCAGCGTCTGCATCAATTCCCCGACGCGATCGTGTTTCAGAAGTTCCTGTGCGGTCTGGGCGGAAAGCCACAAGCCGATCGGCAACGGTGACTGCGGAGTCGCGATCTGCTGCACGCGCGCCGCGTATTGCTCAAGATTGATTCTGGTTTGCTCCCACGTCGCGCCCGCATGCACGTTCGTGCAGTATCCGAGCGTTGTGCCGGGTCCCAGGACGTCGCGCATGGAAACATCCTAGCGATCGCCCTGCACCTCAAACTTCTTCGACTGCGACAGGAACGTGCGCGGATTGTCGAAGGATACCTTCGCGATTGTCTGTTCCCTGTGGCCGCGGCGTTTCAATTCCTGCTGGCATTTGGGCACGGCCAAGGGGTCGCTGTGGCCCCAGTCGCCGGCGGAGTTGATCCACAATCGCTCGGTGCCGTACGTCTCGAAGATGTCGGCCGCCCGCTGGGGCGTGCACTTGGTGTCAGGATACAGCGTCATGCCCGCCCAGAATCCCGCATCCAGCACCAGTTCCACGGTGTGCTCTTCAACGTGATCGATCAACACGCGGCCCGGATCAATGTTTCCGCCGCCCACGCGCTTGATCGCATCAATGATCAGTCTGGTGCCTTTGAGTTTGTCTTCAAGATGCGGCGTGTGAACGAGAATGAGTTGATCGTGCTGGGCCGCCAGCGCGATCTGTTCTTCGAGAATGATCAGTTCATTGCGGCTGTTCTTATTCAGGCCGATCTCGCCGATGCCCAGCACGTTGGGCTTGTCCAGAAACTGCGGAATAAGCGAGATCACTTCGCGCGCGAATCCGGGGTCTTCAGATTCTTTGGGATTGATGCAGAGCCAGCAGAAATGCGGAATGCCAAACTTCGCCGCGCGTTTTGGTTCGTGTTCGGTGAGTTGGCAGAAATAGTCGTAAAAGCCATCGGCGGAACTGCGATCAAATCCCGCCCAGAACGCAGGCTCCGTGACGGCCACGCACCCGGCCATCGCCATGCGCGCGTAGTCGTCAGTGGTGCGGGAAACCATGTGAATGTGGGGGTCGATGTAGCGCACGGCAGAGGTTTGGATTCAGGGGTCAGAGGTCAAAGTTGGCGAGTCGGCGGCTTGCCGCAACACACAAGGCTCATGCCTTTCTGTACGCTCCCAGCGCCCCCTTCATCGGCGCTTTGGGAATCGGATCAGTGGTCGGATCGCTGAAATGTTCCAGCACGCGCTTGGCGCGGTCTGGTTTGCCATCAATCAAAAGTTCGATCGCATTGCGAAATGCGGTTATGCGGAAGTCCTCCGTCTTCGATTGGCCTGCGTCAGCGCGATCAAGGCGGTCCAGAAACGCCGCGATGTCGATCAACTTCGCGCGGTGCTCCATGAAGTACATCTCGATCGCCTCGGATCGATTCAGCGGCGGGGGCAATTTCGACTTGGCCATGATGGCATTCTAGGGGAAGGCGGGCGCACTTGGGCGTGTGCATCACGCTGCACCGGTCTGCTGCGCGATCGCCTGCTGCATCTTCGGCAGGTCGATCTCGTTGACCTCATAGCCCTCGCCAATGCTCCGCAAAATCGTGACCGTCAGCCGCCCTCCAAGGTGTTCGCGAAACTCATTCAGTCCCTTGAGCAATTCATCCTGCCTGCACATGGCCGGGTGCGAGACGGGCAGATTCAGATTGGTGAGCGTCTCATGGATCGTGCGGTCCTGGGCGTCAGTGATCGAGCCGATCAGACGCGAATACCGCACGTCCAGCGCGATGCCGATGGCCACCGCCTCGCCGTGACGGAGTTTGAAATCGGTCATCTGCTCCAGTTTGTGCGCGGCCCAGTGACCGAAATCCAGCGGGCGGGCCGAACCCGATTCAAACGGATCGCCGCTGGTGGCGATGTGCCGGCAGTGCAGTTCGGCGCAGCGATGAATCAGTTTCTGCATTGCGGGCAGATCGCGGTTGACCAATGCGGCGGCGTTCTGCTGAATCCACTGAAAAAACGCTGCGTCCTTGATCAAGCCGACCTTCACCGCCTCGGAAATCCCCGCCAGCCAGTCGCGCTGGTCGAGCGTCGGGAGAAAATCCCAGTCGTTGATGACGGCTGCGGGCGGAGCAAATGCACCGATGAAGTTCTTCTTGCCAAAGGCGTTGATGCCCGTCTTCACGCCCACGCCGGAATCGTTCTGCGCCAAGACGGTTGTGGGTATGCGAATGACGCGGATGCCGCGGTGCGCCGTCGCCGCTGCATAACCTGCGAGATCGAGAACCGCGCCGCCGCCGATCACCACGATCGTTGAGTGTCGGCAGATGCCGCGATCATTGACCGCTCTGTACATCGCCTGCAGGTGGATCGGCTCATTCTTCACGCGCTCGCCGCCGGGCAAAACAACGTGCGGCTGGGAGACACCTCGGTCCAGCCCCGTGGCACGACAGTACGCATCAATCGCCTCGACCAGGCGCCGATGATGCGCCAGCACGCCGTCGTCGATCACGAACAGGATTTTCTCGCCGTTCTTGCCGGGATTCTCACCGAGAGTCTCACGCAACAGTGGATTGGCCGCATCAAAGACGCCGCGGGTGAAGTGAATCGGATGGCGGAAGCCGACGGAAATCTGTTGCTGGATCGAATTCATGGCGAAAAGTAGGGCATCATTTATACGCCATCCGACGGCTGCACGCGGAAAATTCGTGTTGAGTCATGCCGCCGCTTCAGGGTGCGACCGACGGTCCGTACCGCTGAAAATTCGCTCCCACCTCGTCCTTCACCCCGCTGCGAATCAGTTCACATCGACAATCTCGCGCGCGAATCCCTGTGCGCGCTGCGCTTGTGGCTCTGCCAAACGCGCGTTTGGCTGGGTGAAACCGCCGCGCCGGCGAGCCACGCGCGCGATTCACACAACCACACGCGCGTTTCACACAGCCAGCGCCCTATATGCACGAGCCACACGCGCGTATGGCAGTTCCAAACGCCTGTTTCACAGAGGCTCAAGACGGGCGCGCACAGCCAAACAGACGGATGCCGAGTCGATCCGATCCGATTGAAGCGGTTCTCGATAGCGCCAGGCCGGACTCAGGTCAAAAGCGCCACGACTTCGTTGAACTCGGCTTCCTGTGCCTTGACATCGTGATTGGATTCCGCAAGCACCTGGCGGATGAGCGCCATCAGTCGCTTCTGCACGACACGCACCGCCATGATCGAAGCGGAGGGACCGCCGAGATTCAACGACTTGGCGATCTGCTCATGCGAGGGCGGGGGCTGCATCGCCAGCGATGGTCGGATCACGCGCGCCTCAAACATCAGCCAATGCGACGCCTTGCCCGCGGAGCGATAGTGCTCCTCGCAGCGACGCAGCGCTTCTTGAAGCACCGCCAGCGCCCATCGCTTCATGAAGTAGGCGTCAGGATCAAACGGCTTGTGATCCAGCAGTCCTTCCTCGTACTTCAAGTCTCGTGGTTCAATGGGGATGTTCGTTCTGGCCGCGCCCTCGCGGCGCTGGCAGTCGGTGGCGTAGTTCTTGAGCGCGTGGAGGATCAGCGTGCGCAGCGGACCCGTTGACGGATCGGCTCGCTCAAAGAGTTTGCGGCGGAGAATGACGTGCGTGAAGAAGGCCTGGGCGAGTTCGGCGGCGTCCTCGCCGGACGTTCCTGACTTGCGGAGAAACGCGTAGATTGCCGGCCAATAGGTGTTGGCCAGGATGCTCGATGCTGTTTGACGCTGGGCATCGTCGCCCTTGACGATGGCATCGATCAGCGACCATCGAGTCGAGGGGAAAGCAGCGTCGGAATGCTCAAGCACCGGAAATCTCCTGATTCGCGCCCGAAACCGCGATTTGGGCTCCGAAAACAGCCTACCACAAAAACAAAAGTAACTAGCCAGTGCAGTTTTTGAGTTGAGCCGCGTATTTACGGGGAGGGGCATGGTTTTTTTCGGGGGCGATTCGCAGAAGGAGCCTGTGATGAACCGCCTTGAAGACCTGACACCCACGCAATCCAACAAAATGAGTTTTGAATCCGCCAGCCGCCTTGTGGGGGCGTTGCTTGCGGATGAACCGGCCGTCGCCATGCCCGACGGCGCGCCGACCATTGAGGGCTATGTATTGGACAGCCTGATTGGACGCGGAGCCGGAGGCGAAGTGTATCTGGCCTTTCGCGAGGATTTTGGTGATCCGCTCGCGGTCAAGGTGCTCAGCCGTGCGCTCGGCTCGGCGCGATCCGACCAGCGCGCTTGGCGCGAATTGGATGTGCTTTCAGATTTGCGAATGCCAGGCGTGCCGCGCGTGCTGGACTACGGCATCACCGAAGGCAGGCTCTACATCACGACCACCCTGGTCGAAGGCCAGACGCTGCTGGATTTCTGCAAGGCACGCGATCTGAGCATGCAGCAGAAGGCCGCTCTGATGGCAGACATCTGCGACCTGGTGCAAGGCCTGCATGAGCGCGGCGTGATTCACCGCGACCTCAAGCCGGCCAACGTCATGGTTCAACACGATGGCAAACCTGTCATCATCGACTTTGGAATTGCGTGGCTCCTTGACAAGGAGGGCATTGAATCTCTGACCGGGGAGGGCGATCCGATCGGCACATTGGGGTTTATGGCGCCGGAACAGGCGCGCGGCGAACATGCGATTGTCTCCACCCGAAGCGATGTTTACTCGCTCGGCGCCATTGCATGCCTGTTGCTCGCCCGCCACACGCCGCACGATGTCCACGTGGCATTCCACGAGGCCGTGCGGCGCGTGGCGCAAGATCCGCCCCGCAATCCCGCCGATCTGAACCCGGAACTGGATCCGCGGCTGGCGCAGATCATCGAGCGCGCCATTGCTCCTCGGCCGGAGGACCGGTACGCCTCCGCAACCCTGCTCGCCGATGACCTGCGCCGCTGGGTGAAGAACGAGCCGATCCCGTGGCAGCGCACGTTCCTGCTCACCCGGCAGGTGCTGGCGTGGCGACGCAACCCCAGGGCGTTCCTCGCCAAGACCGTGATCTGGCTGCTGGCCATCTTGTGCGCAGCCTCAATGGGCGCTGCGTATTCGCAGCGCAGTGTTGCTGAGCGTGAGCGCGCGAACGCCGTTGAAGCCGACCGGCTGCGCGTTGAAGCCCAACAGGTTGCGGAGCAGAAAAAGGATTGGGAGAAAAAGGTGCTCGAAACCGAGACCAAGCGCATCGCGCTGCGTGAGCGTCAGGTCGCGCGCGTCAAGACCGCCCTGGCGCAGGGCCAACTCTTCGACGCCACGATCGTGCTGCTCAACTTTGCGGAAGAAGCTAAGGAATTGCGTCCCACCGATCGGGAAATGCTTGACCTATTCATTCAGAACCTCAATGCCTTGATTGAGGCTGCCGGAAAAAATCCCCGCTGAAACCAATTCATGATCGTCCGGGGACCCTCAAGGAGATGACATGAGCGCGCTTTCTGATGAACTGGAAGACCTGGAGCAGGATTTGGGGGCCGCCAAGGAGATTGTGGGAACCAACCAGGGCCCGCTGGACCCACAGGAGCGCAATGATCTGGAGGCGTATCTCGACAGCGCGCAAGTCCACATCGCCGCTGCGTTGGCCATCATCGACAACATCGGCACGCCGGGCAACGAACTGCCCGACACCCTGCCGGAGATCGCTGTGACGACACACTCGCTTGCCGACGACGCATACCGCGAGTCCACGGAGACAAACCCCGTTTATCGTGACATCGGCAACTACATCAAGACCATCGATTGGATGGTTGATGCCGAGAAGGGGTACAAGGACAAGGCCGGCATCGAAGATTAGCGCTCAGCGGCAACAGCGTAACCGCTGGCGGCCGCGGCGCAAACAAAAGGCCTAATGGAGGCAAGCCTCACATCAGGCCCTTGTGGGGGGGCCAAAGGTCAATGCATATCCGATCGACCGGTGCGGGGCGGAATCTTCAATTTTTTTGCGTTGCTCTTGCATCCACAGAGGCTGGGCCAAACTGATGACGTTCGCGGTGTGCAAGACCAGCGCGCCGATTTATCTATCTTATCACCTCTTGGCGGCCCTCATGAATCACCAAATCGTTCATGAAAGCGTGGCGGGGGCGGGCGACAATCGCCGATTTCCTATAGGCGCGCGATAAGGCGCTTGTATACTTTAGATGGTCTCGGGGGCGCCGGAGAGAGCGAGGTGGGGGTTGGTCGTGTGCTCGTTTACTCACCAACTCGCGGAGGAAGACCATGAAATCGTTCAATAGCGCGGCTTGTGCGTTCCTGTGCTTCGTTGTCCCCGGAACAATTGCATCGGGCGATGTGATCTACAGCAACTTCGGCGCGGGCGACACCTACGACCTCGAATACGGCTGGACGCTTGCCTACGGCGGCCCGCTGGGCGGCGACTCGTATGAAGACGCCGTCGCCTTCACCGTCACCGGAGGCGACTTCTATTTCGATTCAGCGGACGTCGCGGTCAATCACTTCTGGGGCCCCGATCTCGTGCACTTCAATCTGCATGCCGATGACAACGGCTCACCCGGATCAATTCTCGATTCATCCAGCGCTTCTGGCGTCATCGCGTCCGGCACTCAATCATCGCCGATGACCGCCAACTTCGGCGGCGACCTCATTCTGCAGAACGGGCAGACGTACTGGCTCGCGCTGCGAACCGACGAGCAGGATGCATGGCTGAGCTGGGCGTTCAACATCGTCGACGACTTCGGCCTGCGCGCCTGGCAGGTGAACAACGGCCCATGGAACCCGACGCTGGGCATCCCCGGCACCGATTCAGAGCGCGGTGTGTTCCGCATCAACGGCACGGCCGTGCCTGCCCCCGGAATGGCCGCGCTGCTCGCCATCGCAGGCGCGGTGCGAATCCGTCGCAGGCGCAACTGAATGGACCGAGATTGCGCGGCATCCGCATAGTGGATTGTGTCATGCACGATGCGGCGATTGACGTGCCAGCGCTGCGTCGGGCTTCATGCATCACCTCTGGCACGGACTCACAGGGCAAATTCATTTGCACTTCCGTGAGTCTCATCGCCATGGCGCTTGTAATTTCGAAGTTGCCACACAGGATTCTGAATAGGTTTGAGACGCAATCCGCGCTTGATGCGTCTCAGACGGCCATTGCACACGAGAAGGAAAAAATTCGCGGCGTGTACTGCTGAAGAGGTCGTTCCAAATGCAAGCGGCTTGGGTTCGGAGAGAATGGCCACTGAGCCAGAGTGCGGGCGCTGTGGCGTTCACATGCATGAGTGCATCGTACGCGCTGCGGCTGGGCGCTCGCAGCAACAGATGACGCGGTCGATCGCAAGGCAGGGCCTCAAGTGACGCCTCTGGGCTGTTGGCGGCTGTTGGACTGGCGACCTACACTCGTCACGCGCTGTCATTCATTGTCGAGCGATATTCCCTCAACCTGTCGGATTGCAACCATCATGAGCAGAGAACTCCAGGGCAAAGTCGCTGTCGTGACGGGCGCATCCAAGGGGATTGGCGCATCGATCGCCAAGCATCTGTCCGATATGGGTGCGGCCGTTGTTGTCAACTATAGTTCGAGCAAGGAAGGCGCCGATCGCACGGTTGCGGACATCAAGAAGAATGGTGGAAACGCAATTGCGGTGCAGGCGAACGTTGCGAAGAAGTCGGATGTCGAGCGCTTGTTTGTCGAGGCAGCGAAGGCGTTTGGCAAGGTCGATATTCTCGTCAACAACGCGGGCATCTACGAGTTTTTGCCTCTGGAAGGCATCACCGAGCAGCACTTCCACAGGCTGTTTGATCTTAACGTGCTTGGCGTTCTTCTGGCTTCGCAAGAGGCGGTGAAATATTTCCCTGCCAATGAAGGCAGCATTATCAACATCAGTTCCGTCGTGAGCACGTTGACGCCTGCGAATGCCGCGGTCTACTCGGCAACAAAGGCCTCGGTTGACGCGATCACCAAGTCCCTGGCCAAGGAACTCGGGCCGCGGAAGATCCGCGTCAATGCGATCAACCCCGGCATGGTGGTGACCGAAGGCACCCAAAGTGCAGGTATCACCGACAGCGATATGCGCAAGCACACGGAAGCGAATACACCGCTGGGCCGCATCGGCCAGCCTCAGGACATCGCGCCTGCCGTGGTGTTTCTGGCATCACCTGACTCTGGATGGATCACCGGAGAAACACTCGTCATCGCCGGCGGCATTCGTTGATCAGCCTATGTCCGAATCTCTCAAGAGATTCAAGTGATCGCAAGGAAACTCGCTTGAGCGCGAAACCCCGATTGCAGTTCAGGAATCGAGTGCATATCGGCGAAGTCTCGTCCTGCCGGCTGAGCACAAGGTCATCAATATACCGCAATCCCCAGACATGCTGGACGATGCGATTGGTGGAATGGCCGCCCCCGGAAGAGGAAAAGGTCCGCGCGGCATCTCTGGCAGGTGGAGCGCATCTCACGGGCCTGGCCACCGGCGCGTATTGATTCAATCGGCGGCTGGCAGGGGCCGCAGGGGCGCTGTCGATTGAGAGGTTGTGGGATGCGCGGCTCGCCATTCGTCGGATCGTTGCTTTGCAAGCTCGACTTCCTCGGCGGTGAGTTTGTCCTTGAGCGAATCGCGTTTTGATTGTGCCTGGGCTTCGCTGTGCGATGCGGCAATGGTGTACCACATGTATGCGGCGACCTTGTCCTGGGACACGCCGCGGCCGTGCTCATACATCATGCCGAGTTTGGTCTGGGCTGCCGGCAGGTTTTGTTCGGCTGCAAGTTGCATCCACTTAAACGCCTCACTCTGATCGCGTGGCACGCCCTGTCCGCGCAGATGCATCAGGCTCAGATCGTACTGGGCCACCGCGAGACCCTGATTGGCTGCACGACTGGTCCATGCGGCTGCCTCTTGGAAGTCCTGCGGCACGCCTGCACCCTCAACGTACATCGATCCAAAGTACGCCTGGGCCGCGGGGAGACCCTGTTCGGCGGCAAGGCGAATCCAGCGAGCCGCTTCCTTTTTGTCGGATGATGATCCGCGCCCAGTGTCGAGCATCCATCCCAGCGTGAATTGAGATTCGGCAGTGCTCTGATCCGCCGCAAGCTGGAACCAATGCCGTGCCTTGGTGAAGTCCTGTTGCACGCCTTTGCCGCTGACATAGAGCAGGCCAAGATTGTGCTGCGCACTGGCAAGACCCTGAAGCGCAGCGCGTTCATACCACGCGGCGGCCTGGTTGAAGTCTTGCGCAACGCCCTCGCCCTTTTCGTACTTGACGCCTAGTGCATGCTGTGCACGGGGGTGGCCCTGCTGCGCCGCCATGACATACCACTTGACCGCCTCAACGTGGTCTTGCGGAACGCCGGTTCCCTCATCGTACATTGACCCGACGAAGTACTGCGCCTTTGCATCACCTTCCTCGGCAAGCGGTTGCCACGTTTGCAGCGCGCTGGCGTAGTCCTGCTCCTGGTAGGCGTCGTAACCGCTGTACATCGCGGTGGCGCAACCGACCAAGGAATTCAACATCGCAGCGGCAATACAGAGGGTGGTCAGCATGGAAACGTGACGAAGATGATTGCGAGTGATCGTTGACGAGTGACCAAGTTGCATTGTAGGGCTCCGACAGGCGAATTGGACCGGGGCGAGGGAATGTTGAGCACCTCGCCGACTCTGAATGGACTATCGGTTCAACAGC
>CAMPIL010000005.1 GCA_946886375.1 uncultured Phycisphaerales bacterium | reverse complement strand
GCCGAACAGCCCAGTGCTGCCATCGTCGCCGCTGCGGGTGTACAGCCTCATGCGCGGCATCGTATCACGATCCTGGCGTCGGCCGGGGGAGCGGACCAAGCCCAAAACCGCCTGGAAAATTTTCGGAATAAGCCACTGGCCAGTGTGTATTTGATGGTGGAAGCAAGTTAGTGTTCGTTCGCTTTCGTTCCCCGGAGCCCTGCTGCCGGCCATCCTCGAAGACGGCCGGCCCGGGTTCCCCCGGAACGCGGCGAATCAGCCGGTCGAGAGTGTTTTTCCGCCCGCGCCGCACATTTTGCGCGATCAACCAGGCCCATCGATCGTAGGAAGAAGGAAGATCACCATGCATCGCCACATCGCACGCAACCTGATCATCGCCTCGCTCTTGTTTGTCGCCAGCGGCTGCCTGCTCAGCACCTCAAACACGGTGCGTGAAAGCGGCGAGCCGGTGAGCCACTCGACGCTGCGGCAGATCGAGTTGGGAGAAACCCGTGAAGACTGGCTGACTGCCGCGCTGGGTCAACCCACATCGCGCGCACAAGTGCGCGGGCCGGGCAACATTGAGATTCTGACCTACAACCACGAGGTCATGAAAAAGTCCCACGGATCGATGTTCCTGCTGTTCAACGGCAAATCAGAGACCGTCGATCGCAGCACGACTTACTTCGAAATCACCGATGGCATCATCACGCGCTATTGGACAGAGGGGTGAGGCCGCTCGCGGCTGAGCGCGGGTGCAGCGCCCAGTCGCAAGTGTCCGCAGCGTCATTCCAGCGCGGCTGCGCCACTGACGATCTCCGTCAGTTCCGTCGTGATCTTGGTTTGACGGGCGCGGTTGAACTGGCGGCGGAGATTCTTGCCCAGGTCCTTGGCGTTCTCCGTCGCGGCCTTCATCGCCACCATCCGCATGATCTGCTCGCTGACCACGGCGTCATTGAATGCCTGGAACAGCGCGGTCTTCACCGTGAGCGGAAGCAAATCCGCAAGCAGCGCTTCGCTGGAGGGGCTGAAATCGTAATTGGCGGTCGCCGCACCTTGCCCAGCGGCAGTGTCTGCGGTTGAAGATTGGGCTGTTTGCGCCGGAACGGTCTTCAGCGGCAGCAGTTGGATCAGCTCGGGAACCTGCCGTGAGTTGGATTCAAACCGCATGTACGCCACACGCACCGCGTCAAACTTGCCGGCGGTGAACTCTTGGATGTAGCGTGACGCCAGCCGCTCAACTTCCTCGTACTTGGGCTTGTCGCCGATGGAGTGCTTGTGGGTGACGGGAATCTGGAGGAACTTGAAGAAGCCCACGGCCTTCTTGCCTGAGGTTTCCAGGTTGAACGCAACATTGCGAGTTCGCAAGGCGCGGATGTGATGGAGGGCTTTGCGTAAAACGTTGGAGTTGTACGCACCGCACAAGCCGCGGTCGGAAGCGATGACCAGCAGCAGTTCGCGGTTGGCCGGTTCAGCCGGGCCGCTGATGAGCGGGTGCTCCACATCGCCGGCGGCGGCGGAGACTTCGGCTACCAGTTGGCGAATCCTGGTGGTGTAGGGCTTGGTGGCCTTGGCGCGAGCCACTGCCGCGGTGAACTTCGCGGTGGCGATCATCTGCATCGTCTTGGTGATGCGCTGAATGGTGCCGACAGCGACCATCCGCTTGCGGATTTCACGAATCTGGGCCATGGGTCGAACAGTGTAGGGGAAAAATAAGAAAAGCCAAACAGCCGTAGAGCCAATAAAGGCGGGTTCGACGCCGCTTGCGCTCTGGTTCAAGGTTCCCCCTTTTTGGCTATCTGGCTGCCGGCTTTCCCACTTCTCAGTACGGCCGTTGCCCGGTGGTATCGTGGTCGGGCAGCGTTTCGTCATAGTCCTTCCAGTCGGGCTCGACGTTGCCGCTCAGGCCCGCCTGTTCGAAGACTTCGGGATAGGCCGCCCAGATTTCGCGCAGGATTTCAGCGACCTCGTCCTGGTTCAAACGGCCTTCTCGAATGGCGACGATGATGTGATCAAAAATGCTGACGGCATCCATTGGGAATACCCCCTTTCCTCAGTACATATGCTTGCCCTCACCGCGCGAGAAGTCGCCGGTCACAGCGTTCCACAAGCCAACTACGGTTGCATTTCCTAGAACCCAAAGCCCGCGGCGCGGCGATCCAAGTGTTACGCCATGGCGGGTTTGGGCGCTTTGCGCACGCCGGCATCGGATTGCTCGCCCGTGCGCCCGGCAGAACCGGCGGTGGACGACTTGGCGGCCTTGGTTTTCTCCCAATCCGCAAGGAACTTCGCCAACCCCACATCCGTCAGCGGGTGCTTCATCATCTGCTGGATGACATTGAACGGCACTGTCGCCACATCCGCGCCGATCAACGCCGATTGCACCATGTGCAGGGGATGGCGGATCGAAGCTGCGAGGATCTTCGTCTCGAAGCCGTAGTTGTCGTAGATCGCGCGGATTTCCTTGATCAACTGCATGCCGTCGCCCGCCACGTCATCGACCCGGCCGACGAAAGGACTCACCAGGAACGCGCCGGCCTTGGCGACCATCAACGCCTGCAGCGGCTGGAAGCACAGCGTCATGTTCACCTTCACGCCTCGGTCGCTCAGCGTCTTGCACGCCTTGAGCCCTTCGACGATGCACGGCAGTTTGATGACGATGTTGTCTGCGATCTGGATGAGCGGCTCGGCCTCGGCGATCATCTCATCATGCGTGATTGACACCACTTCCGCGCTCACCGGACCCTTGACGATCTTGCAAATCTCCTTCAGGCGCGTGTGAAAGTCCGCGCCTTCCTTTGCGAC
Organism: uncultured Phycisphaerales bacterium; assembly: GCA_946886375.1. The sequence goes on along the minus strand of CAMPIL010000005.1, from coordinate 22,865 downwards.
GAGGCTGGGGTTGGTGGTCACGCCGTCGAGCACGCCCATGTCGGCGGCTTGTCGGATTTCGTCGAGATTGGCGGTGTCGATGTAGAGTTGCATATCAACATACTATCGGCAATCCGGCGATGCAGGCGTTGAACTCGCCGCACGAGCGTGTCGCCGACTCAATCAGAAACATTGTGAATTAGGGTCAACTCCCACATGAGGCTGGTCGCGTACCGCATTAACCTTTGCGTGAGGCCAAAGTCGCCCGAATGCGGCGGCATCATCACCATTCAAGCAAGCGAGACCAAATCATGGCAACAAAGAAACGCAGAACATCACGCACAGTCCGCTCGCGCAGCGCGGGCAGTCGTTCCTCCAGCGCCACTTCCGGCGAAGGCGGTCCCCGCCGCGGCAGGCGCGCCGGCAGCAGCGGGCGAGCGTCAAGCAGAGGCGGGCGATCCTCGCGAGGCCGCACCAGTCGCGGCAGCGAAAGCAAGGGCGGGCGCGGAAGTGAAGGAAGCAGCGAAGGCGGACGCCGCGGCATGAGCACTGCCGCCAAGGTCGCCCTGGCCACCACCGCCGGCGCTGTTGCGGCGACCGCGGCGGGCCTGGCCACCTCCAAGCAGGGGAGAAAACTGCGCCAGCGCGTCACGCGCAAGATTCATGAACTGGTTGACGCCGGCGCCATCTCGCTGCGCAACTCGAAGATTCGCGATGTTGTGCAGGAGTTTGAATCGGTCCTGGGCGGCATGCTGGCCGGACGTGGGCGCGGTCGCGATGAATCATCCGGCGGCCGAGGCGCCGGCATGAGCGAGTCTCGCATGGGCGGTCGCTTTGCGTCCGAGCGCATGTCGCGCCGCGGCCGCAGGCTGTCGCAATATTGAATCAAGGCCGACGTGACGCCCGGTCGCCGGCGTCACGTCGCCAGCAGCACGGCCAGCACCATGTTCAGCAGCAGGCTGACGCCGAGGATGACCATGGCGATCATGAACAGCGGGCTTTCCAGCGGGTTGGGCCGCGGCGGACGCTGTTGCACCACCACCGGCGCGGATTTCGCCGCCGCGTCGGTCGCGATGGCCGTGGCAACTTCGGTCAAATCCAGTTGCTTGCGCGCAAAGTGCGGCGGCTGGCCCTGCGCGATCAGATCAAGGTCGTGCAGAAGATCACTGGCATTCGGATAACGCTCCGACGGATCCTTGGCCATTGTCATCTCGATGACTTGTGCTGCGCCAGGCGATAGTTTGGGGTTCAAGTGGTCCGGCGGTGTGAGTTCGGTCTTCAGATGCTGGTGCATCACGGCTGAAGGATTCTTTCCTTCAAACGGAACCCGGCCCGTGACCATGTGATAGAACGTCGCGCCCAGGCCATAAATATCGGCCTGCGGGCCGATCTTCATCTCGCCGCGGATTTGTTCGGGGCTGATGTAGTACGGCGTGCCGTATGCGCGACCGGCTTCAGCCTTGGCGGCTTCCTTGTCGCTCATGGCGCGAGCCAGACCAAGGTCAGCCAGTTTCACCACGCCCTGGCTGTTGAGCATGATGTTCTTGGGCTTGATGTCGCGGTGAATGAAGCCACGGGCATGCGCATGCTGCAAAGCCTTGGCCACGCCGATGACGATCTTGATCGCGTCGGCCTCTGGAATGCGTTTGTCCTTGACCAGCCGATCGTAGATCGTCGGCCCGTCGATGTACTCCATCACAAAGTAGTGGTGTTCACCGGCCTGTCCCACGTCGTACGCCGCGACGATGTTGGGATGGTTCAGTTGGGCCGCGGCCCGACCTTCCTTGTAGAAGCGCTCGATGAACTTGGCGTTGTCGGAGAATTTCTTGGGCAGGACCTTGATGGCGACGTTGCGGTCCAGACTCAGTTGATTGGCGAGGAACACCGTGGCCATCGCGCCCGAGCCGAGTTTTTTCTGAATGCGATAGCCTGGGATGCGCTGGCTGGAGCGCTTGGCCTCGAACTCGCCGCGCATGCGCTGCAACTGGCGCGGCGTGAGGAAATCGTTTTCCAGCAGCAAGTCGGCGAGCGTCCGCGGCTCCTCAGTGCTGGCCGATTCGCGCAGCAGCGAATTGCACAGTTCCATCTCGTCGGGTGTGACGAGTCCGCTTTCAACCACCAGCGTGCCGAGCATGGTTTCAAACCCGCCGGTGGAGGATTCTCCGCCGCCCGGTTCACCGCCGGCGTTGAGCGACTTCAACGACTTGGAGTCGGCCGAGGCGCCTGAATGGGCGCTGGATTTTGCGACCGCCGCGCTGGAGCCCTCACTGGAGTCCTCCAGCCTGAGCACGCTTTCAGCGTCGGGGTCCGGCGCGGGAGCATCGGGTTTTCGCTTGGTGTCGCTCACAAAGAGTCTTTTCTGGCCGGAGATGGATGCCCCTACAGTCGAATATGGCGACTGCGCGGCTCTTGTCAAGGCATCTTTGGGCCCATGCGGGCCAACGGGAATCATCGGCGTCATGTGAGCAACACTGCAGCGCAGCCCCGGGGCTGACTGTCCAAAGCGCCACACCGGCATGTCAGCGGCTCCTGCCGCAGGCAGCAGATGAGGCTCTATAGTGCTACGGCTGTCATCCGCCGGCGGTTGCCCGGCGAAGCGAAGGGAGGCAGGCTTCGGACCTCAAGCCGGGACGATGGCAGGCCCGATAAGCCGACCTGAACCCGTGCCATTTGGGCCCGCGCCTACCCTCATCGCGGCCATAGTGTGTGCTCCGATCGTCCTGTCGTTTTTGCCGCAAGCCCTTGATTCAGCGATGTCTTTACCCCGGAATCCCCAGCGCATCTTGCTGATACGGCCCAGTGCGCTGGGCGATGTCTGCCGCAGCGTCGCGGTGCTTGCAAGCCTGCGTGATGCGTACCCGCAGGCGACGATTGACTGGGTCGTGCAGGAGGAGTTCGCGCCGGCGGTGGCGGCGCATCCGGCCCTGAACCAAGTCATTGGCTTCCCCCGTTCGCGCCTGGCGCGATGGTGGAAAGACCCGCGTGCGCTCGCCGAAGCGGTGCGCTGGTTCGGGAACCTGCGCCGCCGAAAGTACGACCTTGCAATCGACTGCCAGGGCCTTGGCCGCAGTGGGCTGATGTGCTTCGCCACCGGTGCGCCGATTCGCGCGGGATTGCGCAGCGCCCGCGAGTTCGGCTGGCTTGGATACAACCTTCGTTTGCCGCGCGACCGCTCGACGCCTCTGCCGGTGCATACGGTGGATCAGATGCTGCTGGTGATCAAGGAATTCGGCATCACGCCGCTGCGCGACCTGCGCCTGTACGCGGGTGAACAGGATCGCGCGTGGTGGCAGTCGCAGCGTGCAGCGTGGCGCGAGCCCCAATCGCCGTACGCGGTCATTGCGCCCACCAGCCGTTGGTTGAGCAAGCGATGGCCGATCGAGCGATTTGCGCAACTGATCGAACCGCTGGCGGCGCGCGGCTTCGGCTGTGTCTGCGTGATCGGCTCGCCCGGCGAGGCCGAGCAGGTGCAGCCGCTGTTCGCCCCATCCGTATCAAGCAGCGTGGCCCCAGGCTTTCTTGTGAATCTCGTCGGGCAAACCACGATTGGTCAGACCATGGCAGTGATTGCCCAGGCCGGACTGGTGATCGCCAACGATTCCGCGCCGCTGCACATGGGTGTGGGGTTTGACCGGCCGTGCGTGGGTTTGTTCGGTCCCACAGACCCCGCAGCCGTCGGGCCGTACCAGCGCGATGATGCCGTGGTGCGCGGCTATCACGCCTCGCCCGGCGAAACAATCAACTTCAAAGATCCTAAACTTGGCGATTCGCTGATGCGGTTCATCAGCACGGTGGCGGTCGTGCAGGGGATCGATCGCGCACTGGCCCATTCTTCCAGACGATCAGGTGAGACCGCGGCGACTGCACACACAGCGGCAAAGGCGGTGTCGTGAAATTGGAATCTCCCTTGCGGCTGGCCAGCCGATCGCCCCGGCGGCGCATGATGCTGGAGAGCGCGGGATTCCATGTTCGCGTCCAGCAACCGGATTTTGAAGACGGTGCATTGCGACCGGGCCGCGTTTCGCCGCGCGAGTGGGTCACCTCGCTGGCCATCCTCAAGGCGTGGCGCGTCGCCGATATGGTTCGCGGCGTCGGCGGCCGTTTCGCAAACTGGGTCGAACCCTGGAACAGCGAAGGATTCACTGGCACGGTTCTTGGCGCGGACACTATGTGTGTGCAGGGATGCGAGGCCCTTGGTCAACCGCGCGATGAGCAGCATGCTCGGCGGATGCTGCGAACGCTCAGCGACGCTGAACACGAAACGATCACAGGCGTGTGTTTGATCTCGTTGTGCGATGGCCGGCGGATCGCCTTCTGCGACAGCGCGACCGTGCGCGTCGGCCACCTCAGTGATGAAATGATCGAGCAATACGTCGCCTCGGGCCAGTGGCGCGGCAAGGCGGGAGCGTACAACCTTTCCGAGCGAATCCAGGCGGGCTGGCCCATTCAGTGCATCGGCGACCCTGCCACCGTGATGGGCCTGCCGATGAACAAGTTGAGGCAATTTACGATTGCCGACTGAGGATTTACGATTCAACGTTGCAGGCCGCGACGTTCAACGGGCAGCCGTGCGGGACCGGTGAGAACTTCCACCCATCACCTAACATCGCCAACACCGTGCTTCTCGCCGCCGTCCATCTTCAGCCGTTCATCACGATTCCACCAGCCGCGCTTGTGTTTGGCTGGATCGTCTGGTACTGGATTCGGCTGGGGCGCGCGGATGTGCCAATGAGCCGGCGGAAGTTGCGGCGGCTGTCGCTGGGGCTGATGGCGTTGTCGCTGCCGATGTTCGTCCGCGCCCTGAGTTTTCTTGACCCAAACGTCCAGCCGCAGCAGTACGCGTACACGTGGCTCATGGGCATGTTGATGGTGATTCTTGTCATCGTGATCGCGGGGCTTGATGCACTGAACACCGTGCGATTGATCGGCAGGCAAACGCAGGATGAACTGCGCGGCGCAGCGAGCGACCTTGCGCATGCGATCAAGCGGCGCCAGCACGCCCAGCACCCGACAACCCACCAGTCTCCCACGCGCAATGGAAAGGGCAAAGCGTGAGCGGCCCGCTGCCGGGATACATGGCTCCGCTCACGCGCCCTGCATCATGGGCGTACGGGCGCATCATTGCAGCGCGCAACGCGCGCTTCGATCGCGGCCGCGGCGCAGAGCGAGTCGATCGGCCGGTGATTTCAGTGGGCAACATCACGACCGGCGGCACCGGCAAGACGCCGATGGTCGCGTGGATCGCCGACCAACTTCGCACCGCCGGTTATTGCCCGGTGATTGCGATGCGCGGCTACAAGGCGGTGAACGGCATCAGTGATGAGCAGGCTGAATACGCCCAGCGACTGCCGGGCGTGCAGGTGCTGTCCAATCCTAATCGCGCGGCCGCGCTGCGCGAATTTCTGCCAAAGAATCCGCAGGTGGATTGCGTGATTCTGGATGATGGATTTCAGCACCGGCAGCTCCACCGCGATCTTGACCTGGTATTGATTGACGCAGGCGCGGCGACGTTTGCGGAACGAATGCTGCCGGCTGGAACGCTGCGCGAGCCGCTTGAGAATCTGCGGCGCGCGCATGGCGTGATCATCACGCATGCGGAGGCGGGAACTGCAAATCTCCAGGCGCAAGTTGTGCGATTTCACGGGAGGCCGCCGCTGGCCATGTCGAAGCACGTGTGGCGGCATTTGGCGGTCTGCGACAATCGCGACGCAAGCGCGGGTGAATCCGAACCTGTCACATGGCTGTGCGGCAAGCGCGTACTGGTGATGGCCGGCGTGGGCAAGCCCGGCGCGGTCATACAGCGGATTGAGCAAGCCGGTGCGGTGGTCGCGGTGAACATCCCATGCGCCGATCACCAGCATTACGACCGCGCCAAAGTGGCTGCGGCACGCAGTCGATGCGGCGGGTGCGATGCGATGGTGGTGACGGCAAAGGACTGGGTGAAACTGCGCGATCTGATAGACTGTGCGGCGTGGCCGATTCCGATTGTCGTGCCACGGCTGGAGATCGATGTGTTCATGGGCGCTGATGCGCTGCGGCAGTTCGTGCTCAGCGCGGTTCGACGCGCCCCGGGCCAGCCCGCCGTGTGAATGCGTCCTGGCTTCTGAGTCATCCGTTCGGTTTTTTGGCTTTACCTCGTGTCCACGCTGCTGCACCGTCTTCGTTCGTACAAGCCCTTCACCGCGATGGTGATCGGCGATTTCATGCTCGATCAGCACGTGTACGGCGCAGCCGAGCGATTGAGCCCTGATGCGCCGGTTCCCGTGCTGCACGCAACGAAGTTCGATGACCATCCCGGCGGGGCCTCCAACGTCTGCCTGTGCCTGCGCGGGTTGAAGGGCAACGTGATGTGCTTCGGCGTGATTGGCGACGACCGCGAGGGCGCGGCCCTTGCACAGAAACTCCGCGAGGAAGGCTGCGATGTTCAAGGCGTGCTGGTTGACGCGTCACGGCCGACGACCATCAAGCGCAGCCTGATCGGACTCGCCCAGCACCGCCACCCGCAAAAGATGTTCCGCATGGACATGGAATCGCGCGAGCCGCTTTCTCCTGAACTGCGTGATCGGCTGCTGGCGATGATCGAAGCGCGCTTGCGCGATGTGGATGTCGTTTGTCTTGAGGATTACAACAAGGGCGTGTGCTCAGCCGAGTTGTGCCAGCGGCTGGTGAAGGTGTGCAAGGCCGCGGGCAAGCCATTGTTGATCGACCCCGCGGCGATTGAGGATTATTCCAAGTACCGCGGCGCCTCGTGCATTACGCCCAACAGATCCGAGGCGGAACTCGCGACCGGACTGGGCACGCCCATTGACGCCAGCGATCTGCACAACGCTGGCCTGGCGACGAAACTGCTGAATGAACTGGACCTGGAGACGGTGGTGCTGACGCTGGACAAGCACGGCGCGCTGCTTGAAGAACGTGGGAAGATGCCCGTGCACGTGCCGACAGTTGCGCGGCAGGTGTACGACGTGACCGGCGCGGGCGACATGGTGCTGGCCGCGCTGGCCGGCGGGCGGGCGAATGGATTGGACTGGCTGGACGCCGTCAAGTTCGCGAACGTCGCCGCGGGCCTCGAGGTGCAGGTCTTCGGCGCGCAGCCGATTCCCTTTTCGCAGGTGCAGCGCGAAGTGATGGCCCAGACGATGGGACTGGGAGGCAAACTGCGCGATCGTGAAACGCTGCTGGTGGAACTGGCGGTGCATCGCGAGGCCGGTCGAAAGATCGTGCTCACCAACGGCTGTTTCGATGTGATTCATGCTGGCCACGTCGCCTACCTGCGCGAGGCGCGCGAATTGGGTGACGTTCTGGTGGTGGGCGTGAACTGTGATGCACAGGTGCGGGCCCAGAAGGGCAACGGCCGGCCGGTGTACAAGGCGGCCGAGCGCGTGGACATTCTCTCGGAACTTCAATGCGTCAGTTACGTGACCGTGTTCGATGAGCCGACCGCGCACGAACTCATCAGCATGGTGAGGCCGGATGTGTATGTAAAAGGCGGCGACTATCGCGTGGAAGAGATCAACGAGCACGACCTGCTGCGCACCTTGAAGATTGATGTGCGCGTGCTGGCGCATCGGCCGGGGCTGGGCAGCCGCACCGTGATCGAGCGTTTACGCGCCGTGGATGCGTGAGCGGGCATGATTCACGTCGCCATCCTTCTCAAGCCGTATCTCGATCTCATCCTTCAGGGGAAGAAGACCGTTGAAAGCCGCCTGACGAAGGACGCGCGTGACCCGTTTGAGAACATCGAGCCGGGCGAGCGAATCTACTTCAAGCAGTCTTCGGGACCGTTCATGGCGACGGCGATCGCCGACCACGTGCTGTTTGAATCCAATCTCACGCCCAAGCGCATCAATGAGATTCGCCGCGACTACAACGATCAGATTTGCGGCGAGACTTCATACTGGAACTGGAAGCGCGGCAGCCGCTACTGCACGCTGATCTGGCTGCGCGATGTCATGGCGATCGACAACGGACCGCAGATTCGGCCGCTTCAGGGGGTGGCGTGGCTGTCGCTGGAGGAAGACTCGGCGTGGCGGCGCGTCGAGACGAACACCTCGCAATCGCCGCAGATGCTGGTGGCTCCCACCGGCGACGTGCCGCGCGGATCATTCGTCATCGCAGTCACCGAAGGCAACGTCAAGAACAATTCGCTGTATGTCACCAGCGTGGCGGACCGATTCCCGAAATCGGCATTCGGCGGCAAGACCAGGTCCGAGGCGGCGCAGCCCCTCACGCTCATGCTGCACGACGGTCCAACGGTGCAGACCGACATTGTCGGCCCGCGCAACATGCTGCGCACCCGCGTGTGGGGAACGTGGTTCCGCAAGCACGGCGTGAAGCGCGGCGATTGCGTCGTGTTTACGCCCATCGACGAGGGCAGTTACTTCGTGGGATTGGCGCGGGAACAATGATCGATGCATGTCGATTCACGAGCCAAGCGCGATGCTCATGGATTGCCATGCATGGACGTCATCGTGCGGCGCGCAACCGCCTTATTTTGGCCGCATGATCTTCTCGATTTGTTCAGCGCTCTTGGGAATCTGCTCGCTGAGCACTTTCAATCCCGAAGCCGTCACCAGCACATCGTCTTCGATGCGGATGCCGATCTTTTCGGAGGGAATGTACACGCCGGGTTCAATGGTCACGACCGCACCGGCCTTCAGCGGCTGATCGCCTGCCGGTGCGCTGTCGTGCGTGTCCAGCCCCAGGTGGTGCCCGATGCCATGGATAAAGTAATCGCCGAAGCCCGCCTTGGTGATGACGGAGCGTGCGGCGGAGTCGATCTGCGAAATTCGTGCGCCGGGCTTCACCGCCTTGATCGCGGCAAGTTGGGCCGCAAGCACCACGTCGTACACCTCGCGCTGGCGCTTGGTGAACCGGCCGTTCACCGGCACGGTGCGGGTAATGTCGGCGGAGTAACCCGCCCATTTGCAGCCGCTGTCCACGCACATCAGGTCGCCGTCGGCAATCGGCTGATCGTTGGCGCGGTAGTGCAGCACGGTGCTGTTGACGCCTCCGCCGGCGATGGTGTTGAACGACAATCGCCGCGCGCCGCGCGTGCGATATTCGTGTTCGATGATCTCCTGCACGTCGAATTCGTTCATGCCGGGCTTCACGCCGCGCATCATGGCGTCAAAGCCCGCCGCGGTGATCTCGATGGCGCGCTGAATCATCGCGATTTCGCCGGCCGATTTCACGCTGCGCAAGGACGGAATCAGATCGCTGTGATCGATGATCGTCAGGCCCGGTATGCGCGCGGCGAGTTTCTGAAACACCTCAAGATCAGGCGAGACGGGTTGCGGGTATTGCGCCAAGGGGTGCAGGCACGCCACCGATTTGTTCCGCCGCGCCGCGTCATTGAGGAACATCGGCAGTTTGTCGAGTCGGAAAATGGACTTGACCCCGGTCTTCTCGCGCAATGCGCTGCTCACTTCAAGACGATAGCCATCCCACTTTTCAAGTTCGGGATTCAGCGGACGGAGAAACAGCATGTCCCGCCGCGCTTCGACCGGGTTCTCTGGATCAAGCATCAGGACCGCGCCGGGTTCATCGACGATGCCGGCCAGGTACTCAAAGTGCCGGTGCGGGCGGTACGGCGAATCGCTATGCGTATCGTATTCGCCCGCGAAGACCAGGCCGGCGGCATGCTTCATCGCGCGGCGCATCTGCGCCCTGCGCTGCGCGAATTCCGAAAGGTGAATTTCGTGTGGCGTGCTGTTGGACTTAGTTGAACGCTGTTTGCGTGATGAGCCGCCAGGCATGTTCCACATGTCTCCGTTGTGTGTGCGATTGGCCGATGGACATTCGCAGGGTGAGTTTGCCGTCCAGCTTCGTGTGCGTGAGATAAACCTTGCCGGACTGATTCAAGGCATCCAGCAACCGCTGGTTGGCATCGTCGCCGCTCTTGACGCGAAAGCACACCAGATTCAGCGGCGGCTTCATTGCCAGTTCAAAGCGATCATCCGCTTCCACCCATGAGGCAAATTCCTGCGCCAGTTGTACGTGCTGTCGAACGTGATGTTGCAGGCCTTGGACGCCGTAATGCCGAATCACGAACCACAATTTCAACGCGCGAAACCGCCGGCCCAGCGGAATCTGCCAGTCGCGATAGTCAAACACCGCGCCGGACGCGGTCGCGGCGTTCTTGAGATACTCCGGCAAGACGCTGAGCGTCTTGATCAACGCGGCGCGATCGGCGACGTAGAAGCAATCACAATCAAAGTTCGTGAACATCCATTTGTGCGGATTGAAGCAGTAACTGTCCGCAAACTCCAGGCCATCGTGAATGAAACGAAACTCCGGGCACAGCGCGGCGGTTCCGCTCATTGCGCCATCCACGTGCAGCCAGATGTCCGGCACGTGCAGATGCGCGACTTGCGCAATTCTGCGGACCGGATCGATGGCGTTGGACGAAGTGGTGCCGACCGTCGCGCTGATGAAAAACGGCGTCCGGCCCGCCTTGACATCCGCAAGGATGGAGCGCTCCAAGCCATCAACATCCATCGCGAAATCGTTGCATGATGACGCATCGATCAGGCGCAGGTTCTCGCTTCCCAATCCTGCGATCATCATGGCTTTTTCGATGGACGAATGCGCCTGTGATGATGTGTACGCGATAAGCGTGCGATCAATTCCCTTGCGGTTGCTGCCGAAACCCGTTGCACGCTCGCGGGCGGCAAGAAGTGCGCACAGCGATGCGCTGGACGCGGTGTCCTGAATGACCCCACCTCCGGTTGATGAGGACTTGAACTTGCCCGGCAGCGCGAGGATGTCAACCAGCCAGTCCAGCACATGCGTTTCCAGTTCAGTGCACGCAGGGCTCGTGGCCCACAGCATGCCTTGCACGCCCAGGCCAGCCGACAGCAGTTCGCCGAGGATCGATGGCCCGGAATTGTTGCATGGGAAATATGCGAAGAAATTCGGCGACTGCCAGTGCGTGATGCCCGGCATGATGATTTGTTCCACATCGCGCAGCATGACGTTGAACGGTTCGCCGGTGCGTGGCGCGTGCGGCGGAAGTTGGGCGCGAACCTCGCCGGGCTTGAGGCTGGACAGCACCGGAAAGTTCTCAACCTCCTGCATGTACCGGGCGATCCAGTCGATCACGGCGTGACCGTGCCGGCGGAACTCCTCGGGCGACATGTGGAAGGAATCTTCCATGGCGTGGATGGTACAGGCGCGGGAGTGATGATGAAGCGGCGGGCCGGCTGTGCTTGGCCGGCCGCGCATCCGCCGGGCCGTTGGACGCGATGGTCTGATTGTCAGGAATGCGTGCTGCTGCCGTTGCTTGTCAGCAGCACCACGCCGGCGAGGATGAGCAAAACCGCGATCGCCTTCTGCACGGTCATCTGCTCGCCCAGCACCAGCCAGCCCAGCACGACGGCCACGGCAGGGGCGACGCTGAACGCCACCGGTTTCACGCGCGAGACTTCGCCAAGGTTCAGCGCAGCGTAGAAGCAGATCATGCCCGCCGCGCCTGCGATCAGGCCTGATCCTAATACGAGTTTGAGCAGGATCGCGGGTTCGGTCTTGATCCAGCCGCGCGGCTCGGACTTCACCACGTGCGCCGCCAGCGTGTACGCCAGCCAAAGCACGGGCAAGGCGATGGTGGAGCGCACCGCAATGGCGGTCAGCGGGCCCACCTTGCCCGTGTGCAGCACGCTCTTGGTGAACAACTCGCCAACGCCCCAGCACGCGCCGGCGAGAATCGCTAAAAGAATCGCATTCATGACGCCAGAGGATACCGCACGGCCGCGTCAAAGAGATTCAATCGCGAAACTCATCGTCACCACCACGCTGACATCCTTTTCGATCGTCGAGGTGTCGTACAAGCCGTAACTGCTGACGTCCGTGGAGTTCGGGCGGGTGATCTGGATGACGCCCATGGCGGCCCGATGCACCGGCCCGGTGCGGCCGCCGGCGTTGCTGGCGATCTGGTCGGCCCGGTGACGGGCATCGCGCGAGGCTTCACCCAGAATCTCGACCTTCAGGTCGGCAACCTTGGTGTAGGTGTATTCCGGCGCGGAGGATGTCACCCGGATGTTCTCCTGAAGCAATCGCGTCACTTCACCAGCCGCCTGCGCGATGCGGTCAACATTGCCTGATGTGACAGTGAAGGTCCGCCGCAATGAGAAACCCACGACTTGCTGCGACTCCCGGCCGTCCTTGTCGCGCAGGAAATGCGTGGTGGTGTCGATCGCGCTCAGGGCGAGTTCATCTTCGGTGAACTTCTGCTCTGCGAGAAACGCCTGCACGCGGTCCGCGCCGAATTCAAGCACGGCATAGGCCTGCTGAAGGTCGGCTCCGTCGCCGCTGATGTTGATGCCCCACACGCCCAGGTCCGAGCGTACCCGCGTGCGGGCCAAGCCCTTGACGGTCAATTCCTGCTGGGCCCGCACGGATTGTTCGCCTCGGTTCTTCAGCGCCCGCGAGACGACGACTGTGCTGGTGATGAGGCTGACTGCCGCGCCGATGGCAATGACTGCCGCGGCACCCAATGCCCGTATTTGCACGATGTGTTCCATGTGCTCACATCGCACAAGGGGGCTGGGGAACTTCAATATGCGTTTTCGGCGGGATGGCGGGTTCGTCGGCTGGCGATACAGTATCGCGCGTTGACGAGTTCCAGCCCAACGCTGCGTACCTGGATCGGCACTGCCCCGGCGGCGGGCGCGGATTCCGCGCGAGGATTGCCAGGATGGATCGCGGCGATTGTCCTCCTGGTGTGCATCGTGCATCCGTGGATCGGCGCGGGGAATCACCCCCTGTATCCGCCCGATGAAGGCCGCTACGCCACGGTCAGCCTGGCGATGGCGCAAAACGGCCAGATGATCGTGCCGATGCTGCACGGCCAGCCGCACCTGACCAAGCCGCCGCTGACCTACTGGGCCCAGGCCCTGTGCTTCAAGGCGTTGGGCAAAACAGAGATCGCGGCGCGCATTCCCTCGCTGGTCGCAGCGTCGTTGACGATGGTGGTGTTGTTTTTCTTCGCACGTGCGATGGGCGGTAATCGATTGGGGGCGATCTCGGTGGGGCTGTACGCCGTGATGCCCATGACGCTGTTTGTCAGCCGCCTTGCAGTGACCGACCCTGTGCTGAACCTGTTCTGGCTTTCGACGCTGGCGTGCGGGTGGGCCGCAGCGCAAAGCCGCAGGACGAAATGGGCGGCGTTGATGTGGGCGACTGTTGCGCTGGGATTGCTCACCAAGGGGCCACTGGTTCTTGTGCCGGCGGCAGTGGTTGCACTGTGGCTGGCGATCGGCCGGCGCGGCGGCGACATCCGGCGGCTGCACATCGCATTGGGTTTGCCCGCGGCGTGTCTGCCGATCGCATTGTGGGCCGCGACGGTGATGTACCAATATCCCCATGCCGCGGAGATATGGCGGCACGAAATGCTCGCCCGCGCATCCGGGTCAGGCTCGCATCGCGAACCGATCTGGTACTACATTCCGTTTTTCATCGTGGGTCTGATTCCCGCAACATTGCTTTTCCCGCTGCCGGGGCTGTCGGCGAAATGGCGAGCGCTGAGATCGCATTTTCGCAGTGCGACCTCCGCAAGCCTGTTGATGGTCGCCATCCTCGTGCCGTTCGTCGGTTTTTCGTTGATGTCAGGCAAACTGCCGACATACCTGCTTCCACTCTGTGCGCCGTGCGCGATTCTGGCGGCGATGGGGCTGGAAAAGTGGCTGGCCGGCCGTGGCGAGGATGCGGATGCCGCGATTCGCCCCCCGGCATTCGGTTGGGGAGTCACCATCGCGATGGCGGTTCTCGCGATTGTGCCCTTGGGGGCTGCGCTGTGGTTCGATCGTTCCATTGTGTGGGTTACCCTGCCAATGACGCTTGTGATGCCCGCTTCAATCTGGCTGCACGGGGCATGGCGGAGTTCGCCCAGCCGTCGGCCTGCGATGCTTGCAGTGATGTGGTTGGCCTTGATCGCAGGGTGGCAGGGGTTGCTCGCGGGCGAGGGTGGGCTCTGGGTGCGGTTGAATGCGAGCGAACTTGTCAACCGTGCGCAGGATTGGACCCGGCTTCACACCGGCGAAGATCATCCCACAATCGCCATGTATGGCTTCCGTGATCCGACGATCGACTATTACACGGGCATCGATGCGGAATTGATTGACTCGGTGCGTGAATTGCGCCGCATCACCCAAGCCGATGGCGACGGGTTCCTGTTGCTCGCCGAGCCGCGAGCCTGGAATCGACTGGCTGCCCAGGAACCGGAACTGGTGGCGCAATTCGAGAGTCTTGGCACCTACCGACGATGGTTCAGCCGGCAGACGATAATGCTGCAACGGGTGGAAGAACCTGCGATGAATGAAACCGGCGGCGAGTAAACGTCAAGACAAAGGAAGAAAATACAACGCACAATGGTGGGGGCTGGGGCGCGTGAGGCTGGGTGGTTCCCAAAGCGAGGTTGTCCGGCTACACTGTGGGCCTCATCGCGTTTGGAGCCGGCGTCGTGTCAGGCGGCCGCCGGTCGTAACAACCCAACCTGACGACAGCTCACCCAGACAGTGCGGAATCCGGCCCAGAAGCCGGCGCAATCCGCCCGCGATGCATTTGAATCATGTCGATCTTCCCACTGCCCGTTTTCGAGGCTGACGCTGATCCTCACCAGCGCACAGCAATGAGCGATGAAGAGGTGTACGCCCGGCTGGAGGCGCCCAAGACCATCGTCGTCAAGTACGGCCATTTGAAACTTGTCGCCGAGTTCCCCTACGACGGCTCGGCCAAGCCCGGCTGCGGGTCCAAACTCATCGCTCGCACCACGCGCGGCACCGAGGTGGTCGAAATGCTGACCACCACCTGCTCCAATTCCGGTTGCGGCAAGTCCATCTCCCGTCAGGAAATGCTGGATTACATCGATCACTCCGGCGGGAAGGATTATCCGTTTCACCAGAAGGGCCGCATCCTGCGCGTGGCGACGATTGAGGACCTCAATCGTCAATCGGCGTTGGAATCGCAGCGCAAGGAATGCGTCAAATTCGCCAAGGCACAGGTCGTCGAGTTGAACCTTCCCATGAAACTCGTCGAGGCGGAGCCGATCCTCGGCGGCGAACTGATCACGTTCTTCTACATGTCCGAAGAGCGCGTGGACTTCCGCGAACTCGTGAATCGCCTGGCGGCCCAGTTCAAGACGCGCATCGAAATGCGCCAGGTCGGCGCACGCGATGAGGCTAGGCTGGTGGCTGACTACGAGCGCTGCGGCCAGCACTGCTGCTGCAAGAACTTTCTGAAGGTGCTCAAGCCGGTGTCGATGCGATCAGCAAAGGTGCAGAAGGCGACGCTGGACCCGCTGAAGATTTCCGGCCGCTGCGGGCGGCTGATGTGCTGCCTGCGCTACGAAGATCAAACCTACAAGGAACTCAAATCCAATCTGCCGCCGCGCAACAAGCGCGTGGGCACGGTGGAAGGCCCCGGCGTCGTGGTCGATTCCAAAATTCTCGTGCAACTGGTGCTGGTGCGCCTTGAGCACGACAGCAAGGAAATCGCGGTGCCGGTTGAGGAACTGATGGACCCCAACGATTGCCCCAAGCCCGGCGAACGGCGTCGTGCGCTTGAGCAGGAGCAGACCGAATCGCTTTCCCGGCCAAACGAACCCGCATCCGATCCGCTCCGCGGTCTGAGCGAGCAGGAAGTCGCCGAACGCACCGATGATCGCAAGCGAGGCAAGCGCCGGCGTCGCGGCGGGCGCGACAAGCACACCAAGGACCAGCAACAGGATGCATTTCGGCAGGAAGCCCAGCGCAAGGAGCGGGGCGATCGCAGACCAAAGCCTCCTGCTGCCGCCGCAAACGCGCCGGGCGAAACGCCGACAGCGCCCACCGGCGATGCGCCGGACGCAGCGGACGCGAGCGGCGATCAGCAACGCTCTGGCCGCAGGCGCAAGCGGCGACGGCGCAGACGCCGAGGCGACGGCGGCGCCCCGCCTGGCCCGGCGGACTCCGGCCCGCCCTCATGATCTCGCGCGGCGCGAACACGCTCAATCGCCGAACAGCACGCACTTGCTGATCGGCATCGTTTGCGCGAGTTATCGATCGCGAAGGGCCAACGCAGCGCGTTGGCCGCGGCGCATCGCCCGCCGTACTATCCCCTCATGTCGACCGATGCACCGACGCCGCAGCCGCCGGAAACCAACGTCATTGACACGTTGCAATCCTTGATCGTGGCGTTCGTGTTGGCAATGACGTTCCGTGGTTTTGTGACCGAAGGCTTCGTGATTCCCACCGGGTCGATGGCTCCGACGCTGCTGGGCCAGCACGCGTTGATTCATTCGCAGATGACGGGATATTCGTTCGCCGTCGGATTGGATCAGCAGTCGACCAACCGGCCGGTCAACGCCAACATGATCGCTGACCCGATGCTTGGGCCGAATTATCCTGGCTCGGGTGTGCCCAAGGTCAAACGGCCGCGCGGCATGGGCGACCGGATTCTGGTGCTCAAGGCGCTGTATCCGTTTTCAGAACCCAATCGCTTCGACGTCGTGGTGTTCAAGAACCCCACCGATCCCGTCGGCGAGGCGGCCAACTACATCAAGCGATTGATCGGCCTGCCCAATGAGCAGGTCTGGCTCGCAGATGGCGATGTGTTCGCCCGGCCGCTGGATGGCGAACAGTTCAAGGTTCAGCGCAAGCCCGAATACGTGCAGCGGGCTGTCTGGCAGACGGTGTACAACAGCGATTTTGCGCCGATGCAGCCGCACCGGTTAAATCGAAGGTACGAAGGTCCGCCGTGGGTTGGCGATCCGGTGGTCTGGGACACCGATGAGCGCACCTACAGCAGCAATCGCGCGGACGCGACACTGCTGACGTGGGACAATTCACGCCGGGCGGTCAACGACTGGACGCCGTACAACATGTTGGCTGGAATGCCCACGCTGTGGCCGGTGAGCGACATCCGCGTCTCGGCGGGGGTGGTGGCGCAGCAGCCGGGCTTGAAATCCACCTTCGAGATTCAGGCGCGAAGTCACCTGTATCAATTCATCATCGACCAGAGCGAGCCCGGCGGCGCGAAAGTGATCTTGCGCATGCGGCCGCTGATTGAAAGCACGGATTCCACGATGGTGGAAAAGACCGCGACAGTGAAGTTGCCTTCGCCGGGCAAGGTCTTCAACGTCGAATTCTGGCATGCTGACCAGTGCATGCAGATGTACATTGACGGCGAGCCGGCTGTGGAACCGCTGGCGTACGACTGGACGCCGATGCAGCGGCTGCGTTACAGCACCGGCGAACTTGAGAGCGACGACGTGGACGCGTTGGTGGGCCGCCTCCCCCAGCCGCCGCAGATTCGCTGGCGATTCGAAGGTGCGCCGGTGACGCTGCACCGCGTGCGGCTGGACCGTGACCTGCACTATCGCCACGAGACTTTGACGCCCGGCAACCAGCAGCGCAATGGTCCGCAAATCTACGGCCACGCGTTTGGCACGCATCCAACGAGTCCGGAGAATTATCCAGGCATCCTCGGGCCGGATCAGTTCATGATGTGCGGCGACAACAGCCAGATGTCATTGGATTCGCGCTTGTGGGGCAGCCCGCATCCGCTGGTGGCCTCGCAAATCGACGACCATCCGTTCACGGTCAATCGCAAACTGCTGTTGGGCAAAGCGTGGGTGGTGTACTTCCCGGCTCCGTATCCGCTCAAAGAGGACGGCGTAGCGGTGATTCCGGACTTCGGGCGGCTGCGTTTCATCCGGTGACGCAAGGGAAGTCAATTCAGTGCGACACGGTCTGTGACCTCCCGCCGAATTTCGGTTCTTTTTTGGCTAAAAACCGGTTGTGGAGGTGCGACAACTTCGACGCGCCTTTGCGGCGCAGTCAGAATCGATCGACTGCGGTCGCCAGTGATAGGCCGTGGCGGCAAGTGGTCCGCAACGATCCCAGCAGTCGGTAGCAAGGGGGCTTCATCGGCCGTGTCTGATCACTTGCCCGGTTTGTCCGTCCGCTCCACCAACTTGCGCAGCGCGATCAGCCCCTCGTTGCGCTCCTGCACGATGCGCTCCAGCCGCGAGCAATCCCGCAGCGCACGCGCATGCGCAAATGGATGGCAGACCGATGGACATCATTCCGGCGCCGCCGGTGCGGGCGGGGCTTCGGAAGGCGTCGACCGCAGCAGCGACAGGGCCTTGCGCAAATCAGACCGCGCCCGACGGAAGTGATCCGACATCGTCTCGCCGCGAACCGAGGCGGCAACCGCAGGCACGGCATGATCGTGAAAGAAACCCAAATCGCTGCGGGTCAGCGCGGGAGCGACCTGCGGAATTATCGCGCGTGCGGCATCCACATCGGGAACCGAGATCACATCCGCCATGCGGGAAAGATCGACCGGCGGCGCGGTGTGGGTGCTGGCCTGTTGGGCCAAATTGGGCTCCGCAGCCGCAGCCAGCGCGTTCTCGTGCGCATTTTGTTGCAGCGTGTCCATGACGACGGTGAGAAACAGAAGCTGGTCGCCGCTGAGCTTGCCGACCGTCTCGCGAATGCGCTTCTGACGTATTTGATCGTCCTCGCTGCGAATGGGCTGCGTGTAATAGCCGCTGATGCGCTTTCCCAGTTCGACTCGCGCAGCGACAATCGCGCCGACGTAGCCGAAGGGATCCTTTCGGCTCACCCGATCGACCGCGTCCATCAGTTCGGGCTTCGATTCCGCTGGCAGAATGTCGCTGAATAGTCCCGTCTGCACAAGCGCAAGCGTCTGGTTGAAGGCGGCATGTGCGATGAGCGGGCTGACAAGCACAGGGTCTTGGCCGAGGTGCGCGGCTATCCGGAAGCAAATCGCCAGAGTATCGGTGGCGGTTTCGATTTCGCCGGCGCGAAGCAGGCGGACCGCATCGGCATGCAGCAGCCGAACCGCGTCATGCATGCCCGCCGCGTACGTGGGCACGAGCCTGACCAGGGAGGAGTCGCGCGTGAATGAAAAGTCGCAACGGCGTTTCTGCGAGCCCTCGCGCAGCACATCAATGATCTGCTGCATCGGATCGCCTTGGAGGGCAGCGCTCAATTCCTCACTGATCGATCTGGAAGTGTCGGCCGCAAACGCGCGGACCGCTGCACACCGCTCCGGCGGGAGTTGCTCGAGCATCTCCACCGCGCGAACGTACCAGAGCGCTGCATTCGCCAGGTCGATTGGCTTGGATTCGCCGCTGATCAGACTCTGCAAGACCGCTCTGCGATCGGCAAGCATCTTCTCGGCCTTGGCCCGCTGCTCGATTATTTTGCCGAACGCCGGCAGCATCATCTGCGTGAACGGGCCGTGCAGGTTCTGCCCCAGTTCCGCTTCGAGTTCCTTCATCGCGGCCTTGGCAGATTCCTGATCTGGCATGGCGAAGATTTCCACCACGCGATTCATCACCGAGTCGTAATCGTCGATCGCCGCCTGAAACCCCGCCTCATCCAGCATCATCAGTTGCATGGTTTTTTCGTCGTTGCCCCAGCCGCCAAATTCACCCATGATCTTGGCACGTTCATCCGGGTCGGTGAACTTGTCTGAGAGCCATCCCACCATCATGTCCTGCTCGCCAGCCACGGCCTCCAGGTATTCAAATGGATCGTTTGACTCAAGCCGCGCAAGGCCATCGAGCATGGCCTGACTTTCACTCTCGCCGAAGACTCCGCGATCCAGGCCATACTGGGCCGTGCTGTCGGCAAGCGCAAACACGGCCTGGCCCACGAGAGAACTGATGATCGTGCGGTCATCGGAGAAGTGATCCGACATGCGATAGAGATCCGCCACGGCCGTTGCTGCGCCGGAAGTGTCGCCATCGTGCAGGCGCACCATGGTGTCGGCCGTCATCAACCTGCCCAATCCGCGCAGAGCGCTCAAGTGCGGGAGCAACATTGCAACGCCCTGGCTGCGATCGAGCTGAAAATCGCAGAACTCTGCTGCCGTTCCGCGCCGGACCGCGTCGAGCATCGGCTGCACGCGCGTGAGCGCTGCGCGAACCTGCGGGGTCAGCGGCGCGTCCGGAGTGCCGGAGTATTCCTTCAGCAGTTCAAGGTCCGCGCTGGAAGCCTCCATGGCCTGCATGTATTGATTGATCGCCTGCTGATACCACTGGGCGGCGTTGTGATCGGCTGGTGATTGGGCCAGTGCGGCATGCGAAAGCAGGACCGCGAGAGTCACGGAAAGCATTGCATGCATCAGGCGCTTCGGGCGGTGCGTTGCGGCCATCATGTGATACCTCTCCGGAAAAGTGTACACGCGCGTCGGCCAGCCGGTTCCACAAAACAGGCCTTGTGCCAACCGGCGGGGGTTGCCGTATTATCATCACCCCATGCTTTGGCTCTTCTTCGTTGGCTTCATCGTCATGATCCTGGGGTTCATCGCGCTGGACCTGGGATTGATCGGCAGCAAGGCGCACGTGATCAGCGTGCGCGAAGCGCTCCTGCGCACTCTAGGCTGGGTGAGCCTGGCGATGGCCTTCAACGTGCTGGTGTACTTCATGTACGAACACCACTGGCTGGGCATCGGCCAGCACATGCGAAACGCGGCCGGGCAGGTGGTCGTCGTGCCCGGTGCGGCGGCGGCGGAGCAGTTCTTCACCGGCTACCTGCTGGAGTACTCGCTCTCGATGGACAACATGTTTGTCATTGCGACGATCTTCGCGTACTTCAATATTCCACTGATTCACCAGCATCGCGTCCTGTTCTGGGGCATCATGGGGGCGCTCATCCTGCGCGGCATCATGATTACGCTTGGCGTGGTCATCGTGGCCAAGTTCTCCTGGGTGCTTTACATCTTCGGGGCTTTGCTCATCCTCACTGCGGTGAAGATGGCCTTTTCCAAGTCCGAGGAGATTCACCCATCGCGAAACATCGTGGTTCGGCTGGCACGCCGAATGTACCCGGTCACCGCGTCGATCGAAGGCTCGCATTTTTTCGCCGACGTGACGCGGCCGGACGGCAAGGTCATGCGTGCGATGACGCCGCTGTTCCTGGCCCTCATCCTTGTGGAAACCAGCGATGTCATGTTCGCGGTCGATTCCATCCCGGCGATCTTCATCATTACGCAGGACCCGTTCATCATCTTCACGTCCAACGTGTTTGCGATCTGCGGTTTGCGCTCGCTCTATTTCGCACTCGCTGGCCTGATGGACAAGTTCAGGTATCTCAAGGCCAGCCTGGTGTTCCTGTTGGCGTACATCGGCGTCAAGATGCTGATTTCACTCTGGGTGCACATTCCCACGCGCCTGACGCTGGTCATCGTCGTGTCGGCGTTGGCGATTGGTGTCATCGCCTCGGTGGCCGCGGACCGCATGGGCAAGAAGCACCACCCGGACAACGGGACGCCGCGGCATTGAAAACACATCTTTGCCCTGAATTGACACGGTGATCCAACCGATGCGCCGAGGAAACCGCTGGATTGCCGAGTGGTGCGACGCAATTCGAGCGCGCATGCTGCCAATAATCACGATGGTGGCCATGCCATGAAGGTAAAGAGTTGGTACCAGCGAAAATTCGGGTGGGTGCCACGGCCGGTGAGGCGAGCGATCGTGCTGGTTATTGGCGGCACGCTGCTGTTGCTTGCGCTGGTGGGCATGGTCCTGCCGATCATGCCCGGCATCATTTTCATTCCGTTAGCCCTGGCAATCCTTGCAGCGGAATTCACCTGGGCCGCGCGCTGGCTGGTGAAGATCAAGAAGTCGGCCAAGGGCGTGCAGACGCGGATCAGGAACAGTTGGTACGGCCAGCCAACTGTCGCAGCAGAGCCCGTGGCGCCGGCCGCCGCCAAACCCGCCGACGGAGCGGCCGCAGTGGGCCAACCAGAGTGAAGCAGGGTCTGCGTTCCCGCGCAGGATCGAGAATCGCCCGGCGGCTCATCCGCACGCAAAGTGTCTAACCGCAGATGCACGCAGATGAAGGGGATGGCAGCGGGGTAGGGATTGCAGCCGCACGTTGGTGATGCCTTGGCTCATCAGTTGGTCGCGCATCGCGTTCGACGATCGACGGTTGAGTGGAGTCAAGTTGTCGCAAATCCGTCGCGAACACCGCCAACTCATTTTTAGTTAAAAACGAATATGTCGCGTTCGCGGCAAGGCCATGGTGGACAAAACGGGGAAATATCAGCCGTGAGAGAACTCGACGCCGAAACCGAATAATGTCCACAACATGGAATGGCTCCTCTACCTCGTTGCGATCCTCTTCTGCATCACCGGCCTGCTGTGCGTGGCTTCGATCATCATCAGCGTGCCCGGCGGGTGGGTCATGCTTGGGCTGGCGCTGGTGATCGAATTGGTTGATGCGCTGTATCTGCCTGCTGGTCGAGAGCAGACCTTCGGCTGGTGGGTGCTGGGCGCGAGCGCGGGGCTGCTTGCGCTGGGTGAACTGGTGGAATTCGCCGCAGGCGCGGCTGGAGCCAAAGGCGGTGGAGGCAGCCGGCGCGGCATGGTGGGGGCGCTCGTCGGCGGCATCGTCGGAGCCATCGGCATGACGCTGTTTCTTACCGTTCCGCTGGTCGGCACGCTCATCGGCGCCGTGGTGGGCACGTTCCTGGGCGCGGTCATCGGCGAAGTCACCGGCGCGCAGCCCAAGACAGTGCGCGGATCGATGAAGCCCGCCATCGGCGCGACCATCGGCCGGCTTGTCGGCAGCATGGGAAAACTGATGCTCACCATCGCCGCGTGGATCGCGCTCAGCGTCGCGGCCTTTGTGCCTTGAACGGCAAAAGCCTTCAACGCGGCGCATCGATTTCAGAGTCCGCGCACGAGTCGATCGGTCACTCTTCCTCCGCCTCGACCACTTCCTTGCGCTGACGGCCCCGGCGTTTCATTTCATCCAGCGGGACGCGCTCGCGCTCGCGGAAGAACAATCGAATCGGCACCTCGCTGTAAGGCAGCACTTCGCGCAGTTCATTGAGCAAGTACCGCTCGTACGCGCCCTTGAACAGGTCCGGAT